>JAOPWF010000045.1 GCA_025965815.1 Mycobacterium sp. | reverse complement strand
TGGTTCGTGGCATGCTGCTCCCTTCGTCAAGGGAACCATCTCACGTAACCGTATGGAAGTGTGGGACCAAATTACGTCACTGTAATTATGCAGTCGACCACTAAGCCTGGCGGCTGGAGCCTTCCCTGGTGCTGTGCGAACTGCGTAGCTTCAAGAAGGCGACCAGCCTGGACGAGGCACTGCACGCCCTCGTTTACGGACCGAAACAGCAAGGCGCGGAAGCTGGTTCACTCAAGTGATCGGTCGTGATCGGGTGGGGTCGCAATGATCAGGTCACCCTGCCGAGCCAGGCGCTGCATTGTTCGACGACTGTGGACAATTCCCACATGGGATCACCCCGAACAGACCGCCCGGCTGATTCTCGATGCCACCAGGTCCGCAACGATCGCTCCACCGGGGCGATCCGAGCGCACCTGAATCGACAAACAAATCCGCGACCGCGTTTCCTTTGGTAGAACAGGTTCTAGTTCTAGCTGGCAGCGCACCGAGCCGAATGGAGTCGGGATGGGCACATGGTCACGCGACGAGATCGAGTCGGCCTTCGAGAATCATAAACAGGTCGTCGTAGAGATCGGAAAGACTTGGGACTGGTCGAGGTTCGCCGACCAGTTCACCGAGGACGCGACGTATGTCGAGCACTCCTACGGCACGTTGCACGGCCGGGAGACGATCCGCGAGTGGATCGTCTCGACCATGAACACCTACCCGGGAAAAGAGATGCCGTTCTTCCCGACGTCATGGCACTCCATCGACGAGGACCGTGGCTGGGTGTTCTGCGAGTTCTTCAACCGCATGAAGGACCCCGGCGACGGCAGCATCCACGAGCGACCGAACCTGTCGGTGCTGAAGTACGCCGGCGACGGGATATGGAGTTATGAGGAAGACGCGTACAACCCGTTGAATTTCCTGCCGATGGTGCAGGAGTACACGCGACGGTGCAGCAAGTTGGGCACGATCTCGGCCGACGCGATCGCCTTCGCGAAAAACATGAACTGGGACTTGACGTAACGTCATTCGCGGGTTCAGCTCGAAGTGAAGGTGTAACCGCCTCGGACTTGCCTTTTAGGACAACGGGTCTCGAACCCGCCAAGCTTACTTCAGGCGTGTGTGCCGGCTAGGGCGCAGGCCATCTGAGCGTCGCGTGCTTCGTTGTTGAGTTCGGTTGCCGTTGAGTTAAGGGCGTCACCGTTGCCGTGGATTCCCATGATGACGAGTAGCTTCGTCGCGGTCAGTGACCACGCCCGCATCGGATCCGCGACCTGCGGCTGCAGACCTGGTGTGTTGGCAGCGTCCATGGCCGCAGCGGCCGATTGCCGAAGGGCGGTTCTGCCGGCCACGTTATTGGAAGTAACATTCGGATCTGCGTAATTCACGTTCGCGCCGTCACCGGCGATCGAATAAGCGAAGTCTTCGTAGTTGACCGAGGCGAAGTTCAGCGCAGAGGCGAACTGCTTGCACGCATCGGTCGCCTCGGGAGAGGCGTCGCCGGCGACCGGCGCAGCCATCACTGCCGGCCCGGCAGGCGGCGCTTCCGTCTGGGCAGCGTCGTCGGCGGGGTCGGCGGATGCGTTAGGGACGACGGCTAGCATGACGCCAAACGCGATCAGTGATGTAGCCAACGTCCGGCCACAAACGTGTGATGACCTCATCGTTTCCTTCCAGATAATCGGTTTTCTCCGAGAGCGTCAGGCATGACATCTGGCGTCCGGAGCGATACCGGCTGGTCTTCTCCACCCGCCGTCGAGCTGTTAGCCCGCCGACCACAACATAGTTCTGTGAACAGAAGCTGTGTCAACCAACGTTGGGGTTCTCAAGGTCAGGTCCAGAGAAATAATCGGTTGGACACCTGTCGCAATGGTGAACGGGGCCCCAACAACTGGTGCCGATGAGCAATCCATTGCGTGTCTTGGGGAGTCCGCGCCAACGCGGGTCGGTGTGAGACATAAATGCCCTGGGACGAACACCGCGCATGCCCACCCTGAGACGCTCAGTAGATAGGTATCGGGCGTGAACTGTTGGCGGTCCGTTCACCGTTTGGACACTCGGCCAATTAATGATTCCACGGGACAGAACCCGTAAGAATTCGGACGACGAGAGGCGCCAACGCGACATGTTGAATCGTTTTGCCACCCTGGCTGCTGTTTGCATGCTGGTCCCGGTTGGGACGGCTCCGCTCGCCGCAGCGGACCCGGACCCCAATGCTCCGGCGGTTCCAGTCGCCGACGCCGGGCCGCCGCCGGGGGGCCCCGCCGGACCCGTGCCGTCCGCCCCCCCGGGTGTCTTGAAGACCCCGGACGGCTGGACTCTGACTGTAGCCGGGAGCAACGAGTCCATGGAGTCAGTGGCGCCGCTGACGGGCTCGCCGGCCTCACGCGAATACCTGGTGGACGGCAAGTTCACCGGCTCGGTGACGGGCGGGGGTAGCACGAAGCTGGCCGGTGGAACGCTGGAGGCGGGCTATCAGATCGGCTGCGGAATCCTCGCGGACGACATCGAATCGATCACTTCGGCCGGCATCACCCCGGGCATCGGCATCCCGTTGGTTTCCGGCAGCATTTTCCCGTTGACCCTGGGCGCCTCCGTCTCCGAACAGCTAAAGATTGACCTCAAGCCCGGCACGGTCAGCATCGTTCCAATTGACAAGAAGTCGTTCAAGGGCGCTTCTCCGCGGATCAACGTCACCGGTCTGCGCGTCAAGTTCGACCTGTGCGCCGGTCAGTCCTTCATACGGTCGTACGCGACGCTGACCAGCTCGACCGACAACACCGACGACGTCGTCAACTACATCGGTGTCACGAAAGTCGTCTGACACCAGATGGTTCGCCTCGGTGCCTGAGCCGGCGTAGCGCAGCCGGCCCATACGCATGCCCCTCACCCTCGGTGGGGGGCATGTGGCTATCTGAGCGTAGCGGGCCCACTGGTGCCTCTCGAGACCATGATGAGCCGTCGAAGTGATAATGCGCGGTGGCCGTTGCGATCTCGCTGGCCACAGAGCTTCGCCGCTTGCGGCCGGTCACCGACCAAGCGTGATCAGCGTGTATCGAAGGGCGCATGTGACCTCGCCTTCGCGACGCTAGGGCACAAGGCGCAGTGTCGTTTCTGCCCGAGACTGCGCTGGTGGGATGCCAAGATGGCAACCGAATTCGGGCGTCCACCCGGTTCGACGATGTGGTTCACATCTTCGGTTATCCGAGGACTTCAGGGCACGGCTGCAGAAGCAGATTCGGAGACGCTCAGTAGATGGGAATCGGGCGTGAACTGTTGGCGGTCCGTTCACCGTTTGGACACTCGGCCAATCAATGATTCCACGGGACAGAACCCGTAAGAATTCGGACGACGAGAGGCGCCAACGCGACATGTTGAATCGTTTTGCCACCCTGGCTGCTGTTTGCATGCTGGTCCCGGTTGGGACGGCTCCGCTCGCGTTGGCGGACCCGCCGCCGCCCGATCCCGCGGTGGCACCGGCCGCGGACGCCGGTCCGCCTCCGGACAACGGAGTCGTCCCGTCGGGCGTCCCGGGCATCGCGAACACCCCCGACGGCCGGACATTGACGGTAGTCGCGAAGGATGAGACACAGCTGCCGGTGGCGCCGCTGACGACCGCGCTGTCGTCACGCGATTGGCTCAATGGCGGGACCTTCACCGGGACGGTGACGGGCTCGGTGAACGGTGGATCGCTGGAGGTTGGATATCAGATCGGCTGCGGGATCGCCATGGACAAGATCAAGCTGAACGGCTCGATCGGCGCCAGCTTGGGCAACTCGTCGTTGAGCGCAGCTGGCGTGCTGACTCCTACTAACTCTCTTTCGTTCCCGATCCAGGGTCAGATCGAGGTGGAGCCCAGGCCCGGCGAGGTCCTCAACGTCGTGGTGGACAAGAAGACGTTCAAGGGCACAAGTACGCGAGTCACCCTCAAGGACATCCACATCAAGGTGGACAACTGCGTCGGCGCGTCGTCCCTGCGGTCGTACGCGATCCTGACCAGCTCCGGCACGGACAGCGACGACATCGTCGGCTATTACGGCGTCACCAAGGTGTTCTGAGCCATGCGCAGCCGAGATCGCATGACGGTCGCAAGAGACGTGGCCGCGAACATCGCGGTCGCCGGCGTGCTGGCCGTCGGGGCGGCGGTCGCCTGCTCGGCGACCGCCGCCGCGGATCCTGTCCCGCCGGCGCCGGCCGATCCGTCGGTTCCGATCCCCCCACCCGCCGAACCGGTCGATCCCGCTGCACCGCCACCTACTGCACTGGGGACCATGAATTCCATCCTGGCGCCGGGGCAGCCCGCCGGCCCCAGTGGAGCCCCCGATTTCCTGTTGAGCCAGAACCCGGTCCCCGCAGTACCGGGCAGTCAACCCTCCGCTCCGCCGAGTATGAATGTGCTGGACAGCAGCCAATACTTGCTGCCGCAGAACTTCCAGCTGGTGGCACCCGACCAGGGAACGTTGTATGGGGTGGCGCCGGGCAGCGGGAACGCCGCCAAGTGGGACCAGATCAGGGGGGCGCACGCCCTCTGGCACGGGGGGCTCGGCAAGCTGTCACCGGAGCAGCTCGGTCAGCCGCTGCCAGGTACCGCGCCTCCACCCGGAACTGCGATTCCGCCGGGTGTGGTCGACTACCTGCCGGTGCCGGATGAACCGCCGGTACTTCCGCCGCCCCCGCCGCCGGCAGGGTGACGCGACGAGCGCGACCTGGTCATCGCGCTGAAGGTCTGCTCAGCAGGTCACAGGTCTGACGGGCACGATGCGTCGACGTAGACAGTGGTGAACCCCGTCGGATTCTTCAACCGGCCCAATGCGTCCGAGGGGTGGATCGCGCTGACGGAGCACTCATGTCGCTGGCCGCCATGGGGCCGGTTGGAGCTGTGGCGGCCAGGCCGCTGACTCGTAAGCCAAGAGCGTGTCAGTGCACTGGTTGCCGCCGCATGCCGCCGGGTATCCGACAGCCGTGAGGCAATCACCAGACTCGGACGGGCAGCTCGGCCGCCGCCCGCCGGGAGTAGATGACGCGACGGTCGAAGCGGTAGGCGCGATGTCCGAAGCGCTCGAATATGTAGAGCGGGCCCGGGGCCATTTGTATTCATTCCATCAGCTGATGGGGCATGCGGATCTGTTGCTCGGTGAGGCGTGCGAGAAGCTGCGGGCCGCGGGCCACCACACCATTGCGGATCAGTTGGAAACCGAGATGGTGGGCCGCAACGTCCTGCACGGGAGGTGGACCTTTCAGATCATCGAGGAGTTCGACGACAGCTACTGGTCTCTCCTCCGGGAGCACGATCGGCGAATTCGGGACGAACTGCAGGGCGGCGAGCGGCACGTTTTCGAGTCGGAGATGAAGGAGGGCCGCCGTTCCTACGGTCACGCCGGCCACGAACGACGCCCCTAGCCACTGGTCGCCGCCCACCTGAAGGCCTCAGGCGGCGCCGGACCAGCAGACCGTGCACAGTTCGGCCAGCTCGTCGCGGGTGGGGCCGGTGGGCACGGTGGGTCGCCAGCCGCTGTCGAATATTCTCCGGGCCAGGGGCTCGGCAACCGCCAGGCTGGCGGACAGGGCGTGCATGGTTCCGTAGCGCCTCTGCCGGCCAGCGGAGTGGTGGTGCATACCGCATCATCGACCGAGACTTGAACGCGGATCTGACTCGTGATAGCGCCGTCGACATCGCTTGGCTGGCTACCGATCCCGTGTTGTATAACCGTCGTGTCGGCCAGCGGGGCTGGTCGACACGAAGATTCGAGGAGTGGCTGGCCGGTTCGCTGTTGCGCCAACTCCTGGGGTGACGGGGGCGCCTCAGGGCAAGAGGGCGGCGATCGGACTCCGGTCGATGTTTTCGCACAGATCACGGGCGTTCTCGAAAACCATTCGCGCACCGGCGCTGCGTAATTCCTCGCGTGACACTCCCCCGCTGAGCACCCCGATGCACGTCACCCCGGCCCGCGTGCCGGCCACGGCATCCCAGGTCGAGTCGCCGACGAAGACGGCCCGGTCGGCGGTGACTCCCGCCTTCGACAACGCGACCTCGACGATCTCGGGCTCAGGTTTGGCGATCTCGACGTCGTCGGACGAGGTCACCGCAGAGACGAGATCGTCGGAGTCCAGCACCTCGCGCAGGAGCGCCAACTCGTCTTCGGGCGCCGACGTCGCCAGCACCACCTGCAGCCCGAGCGACGCGACGCGCTGCAGGAGCTCACGCGCCCCCGGCAGGCAGTGCAGCAGCGAGGACAGCTCCTTGTAATAGCGGGAGTGCAGGCCTTTCAACGTCCGCTGCACGTCGTCGTCGGCATCCAATGAAAGTGTCTTGACGAGCAGGGAACCGTCTATTCCGATGGACCGGTGGATACGCCAGGACTCGACGTCCATGCCGACCTCGTGGAAGGCGCGGCACCACGCGTGGATATGCAGGTAGTTCGAGTCGACCAAGGTGCCGTCGACGTCGAACAACACTGCGGGAGCAGCCATCAAGGCCTGTCCGAAGTGCGCGAAGGCGCACTGGGCTCGGTAGACCTCGGCCGGCCGACCGGCTCGTCGTAGCTGCGGGCGGCGTCCCCTTCGTAGCTGCGGGCGACTTCCTCGTCGGGGGTGTCGGTTTCGGTGGGTCGCTTGGTGGGATCAAGACTGTCTGCGTGCTCGAACTGCTCGTTGAGCTGGTCACGCGAACTCGCGGCCTTGGTGCGGTGCGAGGTGGCGCGCTCTTCCAATCGGGCGGCTTCGGCTGCCTTCGCCTCGGCTTCCGCCTTCGCGGCACGAGCCTTCGCGGCGGTCTCATCGGCGAGCGCTTCCCGCTTCTGGACCCGCAAGGATTCCTGCTCTGCCTCACTGCGGATCCGCTGACCTTCGGCATGGCGGCGGCGATTGCGCGCGTTCCGTGCGACAAAGGCCACAACGGCGATGACAAGCACTGCGACGACAATCGCGACGATGACCCAAACGATGGTGCTGGTAGCCATGTCGGCTCCTTTGGTTGTTGAGCTGTGTCGAGGGTCCATTTACCAACCCGCAAATAACGGGTTTCCCGTTCGTGGCGTTGCTTAATCATTTCGCGCGCCCGTCGACGCCGCCGGCACCCGCGAACTTGGATAGATTCGCACCCGTCGGGATGCACGCTGACTCGTTGCTAGGGCCGAACCCGTTGCAGCGCAACGACTTCACTCAGCCTAGCCGATGCACCCTTGCTTCTGAGCATCGTCAGGATTAGCCTGACGCTATCGAAGATGTCAGGAATTGCCTGACGTACGCGAAGGAGGCGGGTGTGGCCCGTGTAGTCACGTCGGAGATGAGATGTTCGTTCTGTGGGCGTCTCGCGGACGATGTGGACAAGCTGATCGCCGGTCCCGGTGTGTACATCTGCGACCAGTGCGTCGGCCTGTGCGTGGGGATTCTGGACGATGGGGCCCCCGCAGGCACGCCGACGCTGCCCGAGTGGTCGGCCATGTCGGACGACGAGTTATTGGACCGTATTCCACTGATCGCTGTGTCTGCGTCGAATATCGAAGCGGGACTTCGGGACCGGGTGCACGAGTTGCGTGAGCGAGGCGTCTCGTGGGCGAGGATCGGCACCGCACTGGGTATGACGCGGCAGTCCGCGTGGGAACGGTTCGCGCCGACCAACTCTGAAGGCAGTGGGGGCCGTCCGTAAGCGCGGTTACTGGACGATCAAGGTGCCGTGCATCGACGGGTGATACTTGCAGTGGAGCGGATAGGAGCCCGGCTCGGTCGGAGCGGTCAAGGTTGCCCCCTTACCTCCGGCGACCTCCACGTCGAACTTCCCGGCAGTGTCGGACGTGACCGAATGTTCGGCCGAGTCGGCGTTGGTGACGGCGATCTGGGCACCGGGCGGCACCGTGATGGGTTGGCCGAAGTTGAAATTGGTGATGGTGAGCTTCGCTGCCGGCGCTCCGGCCGCCGAGGTGGCCGTCGATTCAACCGACGCCGACGCGCTGGCGGTGGCTTGCTGGGTGCTGCCGGAGCCGCCGCATGCGGTGGCGATGGCGGCGACACAGCACATCGTCGCCCAGAGGGCATGACGCCCCACCGGCGAGCCTGCAGTTGGCAACCAGGTCTGCTTCATCGTGTCCCCTAACATCGGTGCGCTTTACCTCAGACACGAACGCCGACGTCAGTTGGTTCACAGGATAACCGCAGGCTCGCTTGGGGAGCCACGAGATCACGGCTCCCTGCCCTGCCGTTCGTCGACGATGAACAGTCCCAACGTGAACGCGAGGAACCCGGCCGGCAGCCAGATCGCGTGCACCCCCCACGCGCGGGTGGCGAATGCTCCGATGACCGCTCCGCATGCGAACGTCAAAATCAGCGCGCCGTAGATGCCGAA
>JAOPWF010000020.1 GCA_025965815.1 Mycobacterium sp. | reverse complement strand
CAACTCGGCGCGCCGGATGGCCATGCCCACGCTCCCCCAGGAGCACTTCGTCGCAGCCTTGGAGGCACTGCTGCGGGCCGACGGCGCCTGGGTGCCACGCACCCGCGGCCACAGCTTGTATTTGCGGCCGTTCATGATCGCGGTGGAGACAGGCCTGGGCCTTCGCCCCGCCGAGGAGTACCTGTTCGCGGTGATCGGCACCCCGGCGCGGCTCGCGTCCGTGGAGCCGAAGGCCATGCGGCTATGGGCAGCACCGGAGTACATCCGCGCGGCGCCGGGCGGTACCGGTGCGGCCAAGTGTGGCGGCAACTACGGCGGCTCCTTCATCGTCCAGCGAGAGGCTGCAGCCAACGACTGCGACGAGGTCGTCTGGCTGGACGCGCGAGAGCGCCGGTACGTCGAGGAAGCCGGCGGTTGCAACCTATTCTTCGTGGAATCGACCGCCGAAGGCCCCCGCCTGCGCACACCGCCGTTGAGTGGAACCCTACTGGCGGGTGTTACCCGAAATTCGGTCCTGCGGTTGGCGGAATCTCTCGGCTACCCGGTCTCGGAGACGCCGATCACGCTCGACGCGTGGGAGCACAGCTGCCGAGCTGGGCGCATCACCGAGACGTTCGCGTGTGGCACCGCCCGCTCGATTGTCCCGGTCGGGCACGTGGTCTCCACTCATCAGGACTGGCCGGTGGGAGACGGCACCGCGGGGCCGGTCACGTCGCGGCTGCGGGAGGCACTGCTCGACATCCACTACGGCCAGGCCCCGGACGAATTCGGCTGGATACACCTCGTCGGAACCGAAGACCTGACCCAATAAGCTATCGACATGCCTTCCCACCTGGAAATCTGGAAACCATCCGGACGGCAGCTGATCACACTCGGCGGCGAGCGAGTGACGGTCGGCAAGTCCTCGACCAATCTCGTGTCGCTCAATCACGACTCGACCGTCTCGCGTGTACATGCCGTATTGGAAAATCTCGGGTTTTCGTGGTCGATACGAGATGTGGGTAGTCGCAATGGCACCTATCTCAACGGGGAAAAGATCTCTGCCGAACGAGTCCTGCGATCGGGAGACGAGTTGCGGGTCGGCAAGTCACGGCTGGTCTTCTGGCAGGTAAAGGACGCTGACGAAACAACAGTTGGTGAAGCAACGGTTTCTGTCGCCCCTACCCAGCCACCTCCGCGCCTGACCCCGCGCGAACTCGAGGTCCTAGTGGTTCTGTGTCGCCCGCTGGTTTCCGGTGACCCCTTTCCTGAGGCGGTATCCGTTCGTCAGATGGCTCAGGAGCTGTTCGTTACCGAGGCTGCGATCAAACAGCATCTGCAAAACTTGTACAACAAGTTCGCCATCGCCCCCGAGGGCGAGCGCCGGGTGCGTCTGGCCAATGAGGCCATTCGGCGTGGGGCTGTCACCCTAAATATGTTGCGCGACAGCAGTACTTCCGACGAGTGAGTGGACTCCCGAACTGAGTCGCAGGCGTTAGGAGAAGTCCAGGGCCTCGACCGTCCCGACCGCACCTTCGTGCGTCGGCCGATTCGCGCCGCCGATGCAATACACGGTGTCGCCGACGGCGGCGACCACTTCGCCGTGGCGCGCCGTCGGCATCGGTGGCAGTGAGATCCATTTCGCCTCGGCGATGTCGTACATCTCTGCGGTGGCCAGTACCTGTGTCGGTTCCTCGCCACCGACGGCGACGATCCAACCGTCGATGTATGTAGCGCCGTAGCTGCCGCGCGGAGTCGGCATGTCCACCAGCTTCGTCCACTGCCCGGATTGTGGATCAAAGCGCTCGAACGCCGCGGAGTTCTTGTCGGCGGAGAGGAATCGTCCACCGACCGTGTACACGTAAGTCCCGTCCGACACTGCGGCCAGGTGTTCGCGAGGGGTCGGCAAGTCGGCCGCGTCCTTCCACGACTGGCCGTCGAACACCTCGGTCTGTGCTACGAGCTGCTTCTGATTCTGTCCGCCGGCGACCACGAGCTTGTCACCGACGACCGCTGCGGCGGCGGCCGCTCGGGCGTGAGTGAGGTTGGGTAGCTCTACCCAGCTGCCTCCGCGCAAGGCGTAAACCTTGTTCGACGCGTTCGCGAGTTCGTGGCTGGCGCCACCGATGACCACCATTTCGCCGCGGTATGTTGCCGCGGTCGCGTGGTGCAAGGGGACCGGCAGCGGAGGTTGAGCCAGCCATGCTTTGGTCTGCGGATCGTAGCTCTGCACTATTTGAAGCGTTTCCCCATGACTCATGCCGCCGGCGATCCAGATCTTGTCGTCGAGCACGGTCCACGCCATCATCAGCCTGGGGGTCGGCGCGTCCGGCAGCGACCGCCAGGCTGATGCGGGTTGGAGCTTGCGTGGTGCCAGCTTCAGCGATTCCGCCGTCGAGGTCACCTGGGTGTCGTCGGCGTCGGTCGCCCCGCCGATCACATACACCGATTTTTCCACCGCGGCGACGGCCATCCCGTGGCGCGCGGTGCTCACCTCTGGCAGCCCGGCCCATGTCTTCGTGGCAAGATCCATCACCGAAACGGTCTTGAGCACCCGTCCTGCGGACAGACCCCCGACGGCCACGAGCCGCGCGTCGGCGATGGCGACGCCGAGGTCGCTGCGCGGCTGCGGAAGGGCAGGCAACGACGTCCAGGAGTCAGCGGCGGGGTCGTACGCCTCGACCGTCGGTAGCTCAGCGGTCCCGTCGGTTCCGCCAACGGCGTACACCACCTTGTCATCCGACGCCGCGCCCAGCATCTGTCGCGGCGTTGGCATTTCGGCTCCGAGCTTCCACGTATTGCCGTCGAAGACCTCCGTGGTGTTGAGCAGCCTGCCGTTGGCACCCACACCGCCAGTGACCACAAGGCGGCCCCCGACCACCGCCGCCGCGCCCGCCGCGCGGGGCTGCGACAGAGGCGGCAGTTCCACCCAGTGACTGTTGACGACCCGCCAGACCTTGTCAGTCGCAATCTGCGTGTTTGCTCCCTCGGCCCGCCAACCGCCCAGTACGACCGGGGTTCCTTGCCACGTCACCGACATCGCATGCTGGACCGGAACGGGTAGATCGTCGCCGCTCTTCCAGCTGTCGATGGCAGGGTCATAGCCCTCGTGCCGTCCGCTGACGCTTCCATCGCTTCCCAGCCCCCCGAAAATCCAGATGGTGCCGTCGGCCTGAGTTGTCGCCGCCGCCTCGCGGGCTACGCGCGCATTCGTGATCGGTTTCCAGCCGGCCTGAGTCTCAGTCGTTGGTTGGCTCGCGCTTCCCGTGCTGCCGCCGTTGCCTTTGTCGCGCGATGAAATGAAGTAGATACCGCTTACCACTAACAGCAGCGCCACGACAGCCGCTGCAGCGGCGAGCAGCAGGGGTCTGCGATTCCGCGTCTTTCGTGTGATGCTGGTTGGCCCGTCGGACTCCGGGATCGGCGGCCCGTGCGCGCCTGGCGGGATTGGCCCACGCGGGCTTGGCGAGATCGGCCCAGTCGGGCCTGGCGAGATCGGCCCAGTCGGGCCCGGCAGATTCGAAGCAGGCGTAGGCGGGGTTGGCCCCGGCGGCCCGCCCAGCGCGATGGAAGCCGCTTCTGACAGATCAGTCTGACTGACGGTCGCAAACCCGATTGCTGACGTGGTTGCTGTCTGTCCTGGCTCACCGTTGGTCTCACTAAGGACCATCGAATCCGCCATCAACCCGTTGTGACGCTGCGCCGACTGTAGTTCGCGGCCGAAGTCCGCCGCGGACACGTGCCGTTCCGTCGGCTCCAGCGACATCGCCTTCTCGATTGCGGCGCACACATTGGCTGGGATTCCCTGAGGACGCATGTCCGGCACGGGCGTCGAACTGATCCGAAGGTAGTGCGCGATGAGATCCTCGTCGCTCTTGCGCTCGTGCGCGGCAATCCCGGCGATCAGGGCGTAAATAGTGGCGCCAAGGGAGTACACGTCGGAAACGGCCGTCGGCGGACTTCCGGCCAGTACTTCGGGCGCGGTGAAGGCGATGGTGCCGGTGAAGAACCCGGTCGCGGTTTCGTATCCACCGACGATTCGCGCGATGCCGAAGTCGCTCAATTGCGGTTCGCCGTAATCGTTGACGAGCACGTTCCCGGGCTTGATATCGCGGTGCAATGTGCCTGTCAGGTGTGCAGTTTCCAACGCCCCGCACAGCTTCACCGCGATACGTAATGCGTCAGGCCACGCGATCCGGCCAACGCGGTGTAGCCGCTGCGCCAGGGAACCCGCTTTGTGGTAGGGCATCACGATGTATGGCCGGTTAGTTTCGGTCACGCCAACCTGCAGGATGTTCTCGATGTTCGGGTGGCCGGACAGCTTCCCCATCGCCAAACCCTCGCGCAGAAAACGTTCCCGGCTGTCTTGGTCGAAATCAGACATCAGCACCTTGATGGCGACGCTTCGCGCGAGTGACGTTTGGTGGCAGCGGTAAACAATCCCCGCGCCGCCCCGGCCAACTTCTACGGCGTCCAAGAAGCCGGCGGCTACCAACTCAGCAGTGATCCCGCCCTCACCGGGGGGCTTGGAGCCCTCCGCACGTTCTCCGGCCATATCGCCGATGGTCCTCCGATGTGATGCGGCTGATGCGCGATCTCTAAAAGTACCGAGCGTAACCTCACCGACGTCGGATTTGCGCTAGCCGCCGCTTGCAAATCCAATCGTCGCCGGGAAACTGGCAGTTACATTCTGAACTGGGCGACGTCATAGCTGGCCACGACTTGCCATGGCTGGTGTTCTCGGTGAGATCCGGGACTCTGCCCGCGGCGCCGACCAGTGTCCGTGGCTATGCACGGAGTGGTCGCTGCACACCCGGGCGAACAGCAACATGCAGCCCCCTGTCAGCATTGCACTCGTCTGACCGGCCAGGGAGGATCTCGGCACCCTTCCTAGCAGGCGAAGCACCTCACCCGAGGGTCGCCGGACATTACCGTGACCGTCGGCAAACTGTTGCGCTACAGCCTCGTCCTCGGTTTGCCGCGAGGTGCTTATTTGGGCGAGTCGCGAAACACCCTGGACCAGTCGGTGCATCTGAACGCCGATGAAGCGGACGAACTGGCGCGCCAGGTTTGCATCGGGCGATGAACGCTGTGCTGACACTTACCTGGATGAGGGATTGCACGAGCGCCCAGAGCGGGTGGTGTGACAACCGGTGCGGTCGAAGGGGAACCGACTTACACAATCCAACGTCTGAACTATTGGTTCGACACTGTTGGTTCGCCCGCCACCAGCTCCCCTGGTGACGGGCCGAAACTTGATTGCTGCAGGGGTTGAGCGTGTTGCCGCCGCGCGCGGCAGGTCGCCGATGATATCGACTTTCGGCGGCAGATTAGTCGGCTTTTTAAGTCCGCTGCCTCTGCCGATTGGGCTATGGGGCCCGGCGAACCCTCAATAGCCGGACGGTGAGCAACTTACCGCCAGGGCGTTCTCAAATCGACGGCGCCATGATGAAGCTGCCCACTGAGAGGACTAACGCCGGGCGCGGAAACCGGAACCGGGCGCATGCGTCGTCGAGCGCGTCCTCGATGGCCGCCGCCCTACGGTTCACGTCTTCGGATGAGTCGCCCCACCGATCGAGCACCGGGCCGCGAGCCAGGCTGAGCCGGGTCAGCAGGAGGCCGTGGGCGAACCGGATAAGGGCCATCTGACCGATCATGCGCCTGACCTCGTCGGCCCAATCATCTTCTCTCCGTTCGGAGTCCATGACTTGGCAATGCAGCCCGATGAGGTCGAGGTACTTGTGCGGGACAATCGCCTCAGCCACCTTGTCGAGTTCACAGTGACTCACGTCCACCATCACCGACTGCCGACCCTGCGCGCAACCGGCCAGCATCGCGACTTGTTCGGTCGAACTCATGACAAATCGCCCGGTGCCGACACTCACTGCGCGCCGGATAGGAATTGCCGCCGCTCCCTCACAGTGCATGACGATCCGCGCGGGCGAGACACCGGCGGCAAGGGTGCGATCCAGTTCGCCGCCGCAGCCGACGTCGACGGCGATGCGGTGCCGGCGTACCCAGGGGACCGCTGACTCCCGCCGCAATACTTCTGCTGGACAGCTCAGCGCTGCCCACGGGGCCGCGCGGCGGAAGGTCCGCAAGACAACGTCCAACCGCTCTACACCGTCATCGGACGCGTCGGACTCCAAAGTGCTCGGCAAGTGGCCGGTCTCAGTCCGAACTGATCGGACGATGTCTAGCAGAGTCACCGAATCTTCTCCTCGGCCACTACCGGGCTTACGTGCCTGGCGATACATCAATGACTACGCCCCCGGAAGCCTATTTAGTCGCATCCTTGCGCTCTCTTGACGCCCTCGGACGAAACCTTGACGCCGTATTGACGATGTACCGATCGGCGCACACCATTCGTCGACAAATCGGCACGAGGATTGCCGATGAACCACGCGACCACTAATGGCGTAAAGGGACTTTCTGCATTTACCGCAAAGACAATATTCGAACCATTTGTTTGCCCGATAACAGGCGCAACGACGACGGCGCCGGCAGCGGACCGAGGCCCACCATCAACGCGGTCCGCGACCGGGACGCGAGGGTCCACCAATATGACGGAGTCCTACTTCTACCAGCGGTGATGCCTCGATTGGCACGGTCCTCGAGCCCTGATCCCGTCGAGCACGATGCTGCAGATCTTCGCCGCCAGCTAGGCGACTGCGGCGCCGATACCGCCATAATTGACGCTGTCTTGACGCCCGGAAGGGTTCCTGTCTGGACTAAGCGGAGTAAGGCCGTAAAGGTCACTCGCGGGAGCGTAAAGAAACCATCAATGAACCGTATCGCTGCCGGATCCGTAACTAGCGTCAAGCCTGGTCCTAAAACGCCAGGGCCCGCCGGGTCCTGCCTCGACGGAAGATGCGCGCCCATGGATCTGCGAACGGAGACGACATGTCCGTAGTGATGTACATCGTGCTTACGGTGGCAATCTTCGCCCTGCTCGGCCTCGTGCAGAAGTTGGTCGAGGGCCTGTGAGCTACGAAAACGCGGTGGGACTTGTGCTGTCCGTCCTTCTCGCACTCTTTCTCGCTGCCGCCCTGCTCTTCCCCGAGAGGTTCTAGTGAGCACTACGACTGCGGGGATCCTATTCCTCGTATTGCTGATCATCGCGCTGGTTGCCGTACACGTGCCGCTCGGCGAGTACATGTACCGCGTCTACAGTTCTGAAAAGCACTCGCGCCCTGAGCGTTTGATCTACCGGCTGATCGGTGCCGACCCGCGCTCAGAGCAGACGTGGGGCGCGTACGCCCGCAGCGTGCTCGCGTTCTCCGCCATCAGCATCCTGTTCCTGTTCATATTGCAGCTGGTCCAGGGCAGGCTGCCACTGCACTTGCACGACCCGGCAACGCAGATGACGCCGGCGCTGGCCTGGAACACCGCCGTCAGCTTCGTCACGAACACGAACTGGCAGGCCTACTC
>JAOPWF010000859.1 GCA_025965815.1 Mycobacterium sp. | reverse complement strand
CACCCAGCTGTCATCGAGGGCGGTGTCGAGGCGTTGCGCACCTGGGGAGCCGGGTCCACCGGGTCCCGTCTGGTGACCGGCAACACCGAACTGCACGAGGACTTCGAGTCGGCGCAGGCCGAGTTCGTCGGCGCCCAGTCGGGACTGGAGTTCTCGTCGGGCTACACCGACAACCTCGGTGCGGTGGTGGGTCTGTCCGGTCCGGGCTCATTGCTGGTGTCGGATGCGCTCGCCCACGCGTCGCTGGTGGACGCCTGCCGATTGTCGCGGGCCCGGGTTGCGGTGACCCCGCATCGCGACGTCGACGCCGTTGACGCCGTGCTGGCCGGCCGCGACGAGGCGCGCGCCGTGGTGATCACCGATTCGGTGTTCAGCGCCGACGGGGTGCTGTCTCCGCTACGCGACGTGCATGAGGTGTGCCGGCGCCACGGCGCGCTGCTGCTCGTCGACGAAGCGCACGGCCTCGGTGTCCGTGGCGCCGGGGGGCGCGGACTGCTGTACGAACTGGGCCTGGCCGGCGCGCCCGACGTGGTGATGACGACGACGCTGTCCAAGGCGCTGGGAAGCCAGGGCGGTGCGGTGCTCGGCCCCACCGCCGTTCGTGACCACCTGATCGACGCCGCGCGGCCGTTCATCTTCGACACCGGACTGGCGCCGGCATCGGTGGGCTCCGCAGCGGCGGCGCTGCGAGTGCTGATCGCGGAGCCCTGGCGGGCGCAGGCGGTGTTGCGCAACGCCCAGGCACTGGCGCAGGCCTGCGGACTTTCCGACGTCCCGGAGTCGGCGGTGGTGTCAGTGATTCTGGGTGAGCCCGATGTCGCGCTGGGCGCCGCGGTGGCTTGTCTGGACCGTGGGGTCCGGGTCGGCTGCTTCCGGCCGCCGACGGTGCCGGCCGGCACGTCCCGACTGCGGCTCACCGCGCGGGCCTCACTCGCCGACGACGAGGTCGAGCTGGCCCGCACCGTGCTGACGGAAGTGCTGGCAGCAGCCCACCCGTGAGTGTCCTCATCGTGACCGGCACCAGCACCGGCGTCGGCAAAACAATGGCGACGGCGGCGCTGGCCTGTCATGCGCGCCTCGCCGGAATCGACGTCGCGGTCTGCAAACCGGTACAGACCGGCAGCATGGACGGTGACGACGATCTCGTTGACGTCATGCGCTTTGCCGGGGTGACCGAGCTGACCGGGGGATGGCGCTACCCCGAACCGCTGGCCCCGGTGGCAGCCGCTGCGCGGGCCGGACTCGCGCTGCCGACCAGGGCAGAGTTGGTCGCCGCGATCACCGACACCGACCGACCCAGGCGACTGACCCTGGTCGAAGGCGCTGGCGGCCTGCTCGTCGAGCTGGGCTCGGACGGGGTGACGTTGCGTGATATCGCGGTCGATCTGCGTGCCCCGGTGCTGGTGGTGGCCTCCGCTGAGCTGGGCACCCTGAACCACACCGCACTGACATTGGAATCGCTTGCCGGACAGTTTGTTCGATGTGCCGGATTGGTGATCGGCTCCTGGCCGCATCGACCCGGCGCAGCAGAGGACTTCAACCGCGACGCACTGGCCGAGCTGGCGCCGGTGCGGGCGGTGCTGCCAGAAGGGTCAGGCGCGCTGACCCCGGCGAAGTTCGAGGCGATGAGCGCGGCCGCGTTCGACCCGCACTGGGTGGCGGGCCTGCTCTGATGGTCCACTCCATCGAGCTGCTGTTCGACCCGCACACCGAGGAATCGATTCGTCGGATCTGGGCCCAGCTCGCCGACGCCGGGCTGCCCAGCCAGGCAACTGTCGCGTCGCCCACCAATCGTCCGCACGTCACGCTGGCGGTGGCCGACCGGATCGGGGGCGAGGTGGATGCGCTACTCGTCGACATGAGCCGGCGGCTGCCATTGCGATGTGAGGTCGGCGCGCCGCTGCTGTTCGGCAGATCGCGACCCGTGCTGGCCCGGCTCATCGTGCCGTCGACCGACCTGCTGTCGGTGCACGCGCAGGTGTCGGAGCTCTGCCTGCCGCACATGGTGCCGGGCCCGGCGCCGCATACGACTCCCGGTCAGTGGACACCGCACACCACACTGGCGCGCCGCGTCGATCCGGCACAGCTGGCGGAGGTCCTCAAGGTGCCAGGGGTGTCAGGTGACATCACCGGCAGCATCGCGGGCCTGCGCCGTTGGGACGGGGATGCGCGGGTCGATTACCCGATCAGCTGACGGTCTGGCCGCTGCGCGCGGCGATGCCGCCGATCAGCAACCGCAGGCCGAAGTCGAATCGGCTGCTCGGATCGGCGGTCGGCGCAAGGACCGAGTGCTGCCCCGGCAGCGCGCCGGCCGCATCCCATTGCAGGCGGGACTGCTCGTCGGCGGTGAAACCCAGCACGTAGTACAGGATCGTGCGGGCGGCCAGCTCGGCCTGGTCGGCGGCCAGGCCCGCCTCGGTCGCGGCGCCGGCGAGTCGCTGCAGGATGTGCGCGACGGCCTCCGACTGCCCGGCGGCGAAACTCGCAGACACCAGTTCAGCGCCGTCGGTATGCGACAGCAGCGCGTCGCGCAGCCGGGAGCAGACGTCGGTGACGCGCTGATGCCAGCCGGTGTCGGGTAGATCGGTGCACGCCGGGCCGAGGATCCGGTCAGCGACCGCGCCCAGTAGTTGCTGTTTGTTGGCGAAGTGCCAGTACAGCGCCCCGGGAGTCACGGCCAGCTCGCGCGCCAGCCGGCGCATGGTCAGGTCGGCGATCCCATAGTTGTCCAGGATGACGGTGGCTTTGTCGACGACGTCGCGTTTGTGCAGCTGCACGCCGCTACACCCCTCCCCGAGTCGCTTCGCTCTCCCCCCGTAAGCGGGAGGTGCCCCCGGCCCCAAGTACCCTAACCTGAACACCGTTCAAGTTACGCAGACCGAGGGAGCAGCGGGTGACGCAGGCGGCAGTACGGCCCCAGACCGATACCGACATCGTGGCAGTCGCCCGCGAGCAGGTGCTGGAACGCGGCGAAGGCCTGACTCAGGACCAGGTGCTGCGGGTGCTGCAGCTGCCCGACGATCGTCTTGAAGAGGTGCTGGCCCTCGCGCACGAGGTACGGATGCGGTGGTGCGGACCGGAGGTCGAGGTCGAGGGCATCATCAGCCTGAAGACGGGCGGCTGCCCCGAGGACTGCCACTTCTGTTCGCAGTCAGGGCTTTTCGCCTCACCGGTGCGCAGCGCGTGGCTCGACATTCCGAGCCTTGTCGAAGCCGCGAAGCAGACGGCCAAGTCGGGTGCGACCGAGTTCTGCATCGTGGCCGCGGTACGCGGGCCGGACGAGCGACTGCTGGCACAGGTCGCTGCGGGCATCGAGGCGATCCGCAACGAGGTCGACATCCAGATCGCCTGCTCGCTGGGCATGCTGACGCCCGAGCAGGTCGAGCAGCTCGCCGCGATGGGCGTGCATCGCTACAACCACAACCTGGAGACGGCGCGATCCTTCTTCACGAATGTGGTGACCACCCACACCTGGGAAGAGCGCTGGGAGACGCTGTCGATGGTCCGCGAGGCCGGCATGGAGGTCTGCTGCGGCGGCATCCTCGGGATGGGCGAGACCCTCGAGCAGCGCGCCGAGTTCGCGGCGAACCTCGCCGAGCTCAACCCGCACGAGGTGCCGCTGAACTTCCTGAACCCGCGTCCGGGCACGCCGTTCGGAGATCTCGAGGTGCTGCCGGCATCGGAGGCGCTGAAGGCGGTGGCGGCGTTCCGGCTCGCGCTGCCGCCGACGATGCTGCGATTCGCCGGCGGGCGCGAGATCACCCTCGGTGACCTGGGCGCCAAGCAGGGCATTCTGGGCGGGATCAACGCCGTCATCGTCGGCAACTACCTCACCACGTTGGGCCGCCCCGCCGAGGCCGACCTGGAACTGCTCGACGATCTGCAGATGCCGATCAAGGCGCTTAACGCCACCCTGTAGAAACGTTGGTGATGGTTGACGAACTGCCCGTACCGGTCGGCGCCGGTGTGTTCAACGTCTACACGGGCGCACCCGCCGGTAGCGCGGTGCCGACCGCGGCCCAACTCGGTTTGGAACCGCCGCGGTTCTGCGCCGAGTGCGGACGACGAATGATCGTCCAGGTCCGCCCCGACGGTTGGTGGGCGAAGTGTTCGCGGCACGGACTCGTGGACTCCACCGACCTGGAGGCAATGCGATGAGCGGGGCTCCGCGGATTTCGAATGCCCGCGCCGCGCTGACCGTGGCCGTGGGACTGGCAATCGCCGGCGCGCTTATCGGTGCGCTGTGGGCGTGGATCGTTCCGCCGGTGAAGGGCGTGGTCGCGCTGACCCGCGCCGGGGAACGGGTGCACGTGTACACCGGCAACGAGGGCGACAACTTCTTCCTCGCCGCGGTTCTGCTGGTGGGCCTGTTGTGGGTGCTGGCCGTCGTATCGGCGGTGTTGGTGTGGCAGTGGCGCGCTCATCGCGGCCCGCTGATGGTGCTGGGCCTCTCGGTGGGCGCGGCGGCCGCGGCTGGCATCGCCGCGGGAGTGGGTGCCGCGTTGGGCCGGTGGCGGTACGGAGCACTCGACATCGCCGGTGCCCCGATCAATCCCCAGCATCGGATCCACTACGTCAGCGAGGCGCCATCGGTGTTCTTCGGGCACACGCCGCTGCAGGTCGCCGCGACCATCCTGCTTCCGGTGGCGATGGCGGCGCTGGTCTATGCGCTCGTTGCCGTGTCGACGTCGCGCGACGACCTCGGCGCCTGGCCGGCGGTGGAGCCGGTGATGGCCCCGCCCGCGGCGCCCGTGGTGCCAGCGCCGCAGTAGCGCGCTTCAGGCGTCCAACTCGGACAGCGGACGGCGCTCGAGCCGTCGGCCGGTGATCACTTTCGCGCTGATCAGGCCGAGCCGCAGCATGCCGCGATAGGTCGACGGGTTGAACAGCGTCGGCCACTTGGTGCGAATCAGGTGATCGCGCGGGGGACGCCCGGCGAACCGGTCCCGCAGCCAGCGCAGCGTCATCGGAGCCGACATGGGGTGCAGCAGTATGTGCTCGCTGAACAGGTCCCGGTGATAGGTGACGTCGGCCCCGCCAGCGGAGTAGGCGTTGGCCAGCGCATCGATGTCCTCGACCGAGATGATCCGGTCGTGCACGGCCTGCACGATCAACACCGGTGGAGTCGGAACCGACGTGCCGAGCTTGATGTTGTCGAAGACGAACTGAACCTCGGGTGTGTCGAGGATCTCGTCCAGCGGGCGGTCGACGAGCGTGCCCATGTCCTTGTGCATCATCGTCAGCACCGCCGGGATGGTGGTCATCTTCTCCACCTTGTCCAGTAGCGCCTTGCCCTCTTCGGTGGCGTGTTGCTGAATCACCCGGTCCAGGGCGGGATAGATCCGGACCAGCGCGGCCACCACCATCGCAGGCAGTCCGGAGTAGAACGTCCCGTTCAGTCGACGGAAGGTGTGGCCCAGGTCGCCGACGGGAGAGCCCAGCACGGCGCCGACGATGTTGAGGTCCGGTGCGTACTCGGCACAGATCTCGGCCGCCCACGCGCTGGCCAGACCACCGCCGGAGTACCCCCACAGTCCGACCGGAGCGGACGCCGACAGGTTGAGGCGATCGAAGTTCTGTGCTGCCCGCAGCCCGTCGAGCACGCAGTAACCCGGTTCGTATGGGGCTCCCCACATCCCGTTTCGGCCCTCGTGATCAGGAACCGAGACGGCCCAGCCCTCGGCGAGGGCGGCGGCTATGAGCAGGAATTCGAACTGCGCCAAAGCCCCTGCGGCCTTGGCGCGTCGTCGCAGCGCGTAGGACGGAAAGCAACGGCCCGCCACCGCGTCGATCGCGCACTGATACGACACGATCGGGCACGGTTTGTGCGAAGTGCGTTCGGCGGGCACCACCACGGTGGTCACGGTGGCCTCGGGCCTCCCGTTCATGTCCGTGGTCCGGTACAGCAGCTGGGCGGCGGTGAAACGCTGCGGAATCAGACCGAGGAAGGCCAGTTCGACGTCACGGGAGCGCAGCACGGTGCCCGGTTTGGCGTGCTCGTAGCCGTCCGGCGGCTGGTAGAAGGGGTCGTCGGCCGGCAATAACGGTCGGCCGCCCTTCTGGAGCTCCTCGTGCGGTGCCTGTCCGATCCAGTCCGCACCGGTCGCCCCTGCGAGGTTGCCCAGGTCCATCGGAGACACGTTACCGAAGAGTAGGAAGAGCTCCGAATCGGGTTAGCTGGGCGGACGCAGCGCGGCGAACTCGTCGGTGACGCGCAACCGGGAGTCGGTGAAGCGGTACAGCGCCGCCGGACGTCCGCCGCTGCGGCCGGACTGCGCGGTGGTACCGGTCGGGGTGATGACACCGCGCCGGGCCAGCACCCGCTGCAGGTTCGTCGGGTCAACCTGGTAGCCGAGGGCGGCGCCGTAGATGTCACGCAACGTGGACAGTGCGAATTCCTTTGGTGCCAAGGCGAACCCGATGTTCGTGTACGACATCTTGGCCACCAGCCGGGTACGGGCGTGCTCTACCATCGTGCCGTGGTCGAACGCCATCGG
>JAOPWF010000856.1 GCA_025965815.1 Mycobacterium sp. | reverse complement strand
TTGCCCGATGAGCTGTCCGGCGGCCAGTCTCAGCGGGTGGCGATCGCGCGAGTCGTGGCTGCCCGCCCGTCCCTGATCCTGGCCGATGAACCCACCGGGCAACTGGATCATGACAACGCTGACAGGGTCATCACCGTTCTGCTGGACACCGCGACGACCATTGGCGTCGCTCTGGTCATCGCCACTCACGACCCCGTTGTGGCGGCACGAATGGATGAGCAGTGGGCGATGCGGGACGGACGACTCGACACCCGGCCGGATGCCGCTGGGAGCGCCTCATGATCGCAACATGGACGCTCGGCCTGCTGCGCCGCAGACCTGGCCGACTGATCGCGACCGCCGGTGGGATCGCCGCCGCGGTAGCTCTCCTAGCGTGCCTGGGCAGCTTCCTGGCCGCCGCACAGAGCTCGATGACCGCCCGCGCGGCCCGCGCCGTCGTGGTCGACTGGCAGGTCGAGGTGCAGCCTGGCGCTGCGGCTCCGACCGTGCTCAATACGGTACGGTCGGCACCCCACGTGCAGGCGGCGCTACCTGTCGAATTCGCTCATTCCTCGGGTTTCACCGCAACGGGAGCGGGGAGTACCCGAACGACCGGCCCGGCAATGGTGTTGGGGATCCCACCGGGATATCGCGGCCAATGGCCGGGGGCACTGCGCACACTCGTCGGTGCCGATCAGGGGGTGCTGGTCGCTCAACAAACCGCCGCCAACCTGAGTGTGGTCCCAGGCGACCACATCCAGATCGGACGGGCCGGATTGGCACCGGCCGAGGTCGTAGTCGACGGAGTCGTGGAGCTGCCGCACGCGGATTCGTTGTTCCAGAAGGTCGGCGCACCGCCAGGAGCCCAACCGGTCGCACCGCCGGACAATGTGCTGATCCTCAGTGAAGCCCAGTGGCACAACGTCTTCGACCCCTTGGCAGCTGTGCGCTCCGACCTGGTCAGCACCCAGATCCACACCGCGTTGGACCACGTCCTGCCGAATGATCCCGCCGCGGCGTACACCCAGGTCACCGCCGCCGCCCACAATCTCGAAGCACGCAGCGCCGGCGGTGCTCTGGTCGGTAACAACCTCGGCGCGGCACTCGACGCCGCCCGGGGCGACGCGGCCTACGCGCGCGTACTTTTCCTGTTCCTCGGGCTGCCCGCCGCCGTGCTGGCCGCCTTGTTGACCGCCACAGTGGTCAGCGCGGGCGCACCGCGGCGACGACAGGAGCAGGCCCTGCTGCGCGCCCGGGGAGCCAACCAGGCCCAACTCATTCGGCTGTCCGCCGCCGAGGCTGTTGTCGTCGGCATCCTGGGCAGCGCTGCCGGTCTCGCCGTTGCCGCTCTGATCGGGCTGGCCACATTCGGCTCAGTGAGCTTCGGAGCCGACACCGGCGCGGCGGTCGGCTGGGCCGTGGCCTCGGTTGCGGTGGGACTCGCGATCGCGGCCGCGACCGTCCTGACTCCAGCGTGGCGTGACCTACGCCGCGCCACCGTCGCCGCCGGTCGCGCCGGCGTGCGCAGAACCCGGCCGCCGGCGTGGACGCGATTCGGTCTGGACATCATCGTCCTCGCCACCTGCGGCGTGCTGTTCTGGCTGGCCGGGCGGTCCGGCTACCAGGTCGTCCTCGCACCCGAAGGCGTCCCGTCGATCTCCGTGTCGTACTGGGCGTTCGTCGCCCCCGCCCTGCTGTGGATCGGTGGCGCGCTGTTCATCTGGAGGCTCAGTGACGTGCTGCTGAGTCGCGGCCGCCGCGCCGTCGCTGTTCTGCTGCGACCGGTGGCCGGGCCGTTGTCGCGCCTGCTGTCCCATTCGCTGTCGCGACAACGAGCGCCGCTCGCCCGGGCGATCGTGCTCCTGGCCCTCACGGCGGCCTTCGCCGCGTCCACCGCGACGTTCAACGGGACATATCAGGCACAGGCCGAGGTCGACGCCCAACTCACCAACGGTGCGGACGTGACCGTCACCGAGGCCCCCGGGGCGGCGGTGCCGCCAAGCGCGGCGAAGCCACTCGCCGCAGTACCAGGCGTGCGGGCGGTGGAACCGATCCAGCACCGATTCGCCTACATCGGAACAGATCTTCAGGATCTCTACGGCGTGAATCCGACCAGCATCAGCACCGTTACCGCGTTGCAGGACAGCTACTTCCGTGGCGGCACCGTCCAGCAGTTGATGCACACGTTGGCTGCGCAGCCCGACTCCATCCTGGTCAGCGCCGAAACCGTCAGCGACTTCCAGCTCGTGGTCGGTGACACCATCAACCTCCGACTGCAGAATGCAGCCACCCACCAACTCAGCACCGTTCCATTCCGCTACGTCGGAGTCGTCACCGAGTTCCCCACCGCACCCAAAGACAGCTTCTTCCTAGCCAACGCCGGCTATGTCGCCCAAAAGACGGGCAACGATGCCGTCGGCGCCTTCCTGATCGACACCGGTGGGCGCGATACACCCGCCGTCGCCGCCCGGATTCAGGCTCTTCTCGGGACATCGGCGACCGTCACCGACATCGCCACTACCCGCGGCACGGTGGGCTCGAGTCTGACCGCGGTCAATCTCGCCGGGCTGACCCGCATCGAGCTCGGGTTCGGGCTGTGCCTGGCCGCCGCGGCCGGGGCACTGGTTCTCGGGTTGGGACTGGCGGAGCGGCGGCGCAGCTTTGCCATCGCCAACGCCCTGGGCGCAAGCCGCCGCCAACTGAGATCG
>JAOPWF010000867.1 GCA_025965815.1 Mycobacterium sp. | reverse complement strand
TACACGCCTGCTGGCCGACTACCAGTGGTACATACTCGCGGTTGCGGGCGGCGTTGCATTCGTCCTGGGCTGCATCGGATGGTGGAGGATCCTGAATCCGGGCCAGCATCCCATACCCAGTGATGGCGCCTTTGTCGCCTACTGGAGTTTCAAAGACTTTTTCATGAATGCGCCATCCGAGCGCAACATCCCGTGGGAACTGGATGTCGCTCGCTTCCTGGCGCCAGTGGTGGCCGGGTGGGCGGGGCTGAGCGCGCTGGGGTTGCTGTTTCGCGATCGGTCCCAGCAGATGAAGATCCCGTGGATGCGCGGTCTGTCGTGATCTGCGGGCTTGGCGATTTTGTCGGCATCATGTTCGTCCGCCACCTGCGGGACAAGCGGACGAAGGTGGTCGTCATTGAGTTTGACGCCGCCAATCCGAATATCGAACTGTGCCGCAGCCTGGGCGTCCCGGTGATTGTCGGGGACGCAGCGGTTACGAACGCTGCAGGCGGCCGGAGCCCAACGCGCCAGCAGGGTGCTCGCTGTGACGGCCGACGACGCGGTGAACACCCAGATTGTCGCGACGTGGCGGGAGCTGCCCGGGCGCCGTTCCCGCCGGTTGGGTTGCCTGGCCCAAATCTCGGACCCCGAGTTCTGCAAGCTGTTGCGGATCCAGGAGGCCGAGCGCGGGGATCCGGAGTTGTCGGTGGACTTTTTCAATATCGACGAGATCAGCGCGCGACTGATGCTGAAGAAATTTCCGCCCGACTTCGACCGGCCACACATTGTGGTGGCGCACCTCGATCCGCTTGGGGTCTGGCTGGTGTATCACGCTGCGCGCGCCTGGTATGAGAAGCGTGGCGACAAGACGGCCAAGCTGGTGGTCACCATCCTCGACGACGATGCCGAGGAACGCCGCGCCGCACTTCTGATATGGGGAGCATTTTGTCAAGTAGGTAGGGGGAAGCGGCGGCCGCAACCGTCGTTGTGGCCGCCGCTTCCTTTTGGGCCGGATGTGTCGCCGCGGTGTCGAGCGTGTCGATGTCGACGCGTTGTCAGTCTGAAATGCGCGGGTTGGTTACCGCAGGACCGTGGGTTCGAGTCGGAGTTGGCCGCTTGTCTAGGATCGAGCGTGAACACGTTGCAGGGCAACGGGTTTGCTCATAGAACTGACGCGGATCACTCCAAGACGCTTACCGACACCGTAGCGATTCGTCCGGACAATCATTGGGCTGATCAGTCGGTCATGACGGCCAACGACCAGCACCAGCCGGCCAACTCCCGGGCGATCGCGGCGTTGGCGACCACCGATCGTTTCTTGCGCTGGTCGAAACCCGCCCAGCGGGTGTGCAACCGGTGATTGGCGGTATGCCCGCGGGTCTGTGCCGCCTGCGGGGCAGCGGTCCAGCGTTGACGCAGATCGCGGCCGGGTCGATACGGGGCGCGGTGATGCCAGGCTGATTCGACCAGCAGCCGGCGGGCATGACCGTTACCGGTCTTGGTGACCCCACCCTGGACCCGGCTGGCACCCGAGGAGTACTCACACGGCACCAAACCCAGGTAGGCGCCGATCGAACGCCCCGTCAGGCGGTGCCAGTCACCGATCTCGACGGCCAACCCGAACGCCGTCAAGGTGGAGATCCCCCGCAGACAACTCAGCCTGCGCACGACCGGGGTGAACTCGCCGTCGGCGGCCATCGCCGTTATTGCGGCATCCAGACGGCTGCGCCGGTCCACACAGGCGCCCATCGCCTCACACGCGCTGTCGTAAGTGAGCTGCAGGCCAGCGGCGTCGAACCGCTGCCCGCGGCCACAGCTCGTGCTTGCCCGTCCAGGCCTGCCCACCGTAATAGACGATCCCTTGGCGCAGCAGTAATTTCGAGATCCGATGCCGGGCCGTCATCAGATCACCGCGGCAGTCCTCGCGGGCACGTACCAGATCCCGGGCCGCCTCCTGTGTCACGCTGGGGATCGTGACCTCGGTGATCTGACCCAAATGCAGCAGGCGAGCCAGATGCGCGGCATCACGGGCATCGGTCTTGACCCGATCACCAGAGGGTCGTTGCAGTTTCGACGGCGCTGCCACCCGGCAATCGATCCCGGCGCCGAGCAACGCCCGCGCCAACCCGAACCCGGTTGGGCCGGCCTCATAGCTCACTGCCACCGGAGCCGGCAACGACCCGATCCAGTCCAGGAGCTCTCGATGATCCGGGGTCAACCGCCGCTGAAACACCCGACCGGTCTCACCGTCCAAACCGCACGCCACGATCGATCGTGCGTGCACATCCAAGCCGATGCTCGTACGCTGAACCTTCACTGGGGCCTCCTACAACCGCACATCTGTGGCTCTACCAGCCAGGACCTGATTCCTGACGGCAACCCACGATCACATGCGCGAGGAGGCCCCAGCCCCCATACGGTCTAGGACGCGCCGAGCACCGTGATACCGGCGGCTTCGGTCAGGCGGTGCGCCAGCTCCAGCACGCGAGCGGCCTCCTCAGCGGTCGTACCTTGCGGCGCCGCTCCGCGTGCGTGCCGGGCGAATGCCTCGGCCTGCAATTCCAGGGCCTGCAGTTGTGGGTCTTCCCCGGTCTCCGGTGAGACCACATCGAAACGGGTGTGGCCCTTGGATCCCAAGAGCTGGACACTGACGACGTCGCCACCCTCGTAGAACCGGCCCAGCGAGACCACGGCCGAAGTGCCACCGGAGAGCATCACCAGCGCTTGCGCGCTGTCCACATCATTCTCGGCCTCCGGGTCTTCGGTGGTCGGGAACGTCTGGGCCTTGACCTCGACGAAGTCCTGGCCGAGCAGCCACAACGTCTGGTCGATCTCGTGCACACCCATATCGATGTAGATGCCGCCGCTGTCCTGACGGAAAGCCAAGGCCGGCGGGGCCTCATCCCATTGCGAGCACACCAGCATGTGGGCGGCACCGTACTTGCCATCGGCGAGGTCGCTGCGCAGCGACATCAGCTGCGGCACGAACCGCCGCCAGTAAGCGACCTGCAACGCCAGACCCTTGTCGTCAGCGAGTTTGCCCAGCTCCAGGGCCGCCTCGGGCACCAGGCCGAACGGCTTCTCACACAACACCGGCAGACCGGCCTCAAGCGCCTTGCGGGTGGTGTCGATGTGTTGTGGTGTCGGCACGGCGATCAACACGCCGTCGAGTTCCGCACCGGCGAACATTTCCTCGACTGTCGGATATACCGCCAGGCCCTGCTCGCGCAGCTGCGCCGCCGCGGCTTCGAACGGCTCGGCAACGGCGACGACCGTCACCTGCGCCGAACCTTCCAGGGCCCGCAAGTGGGTACGGCCCATGCGGCCGCCGCCGATCAGACCCAGCCGGAAAGGTGCGCTCACAGGCCACGCTCCTTCAGGAATTCGCGGTTCGCCCGCTGGTCATCGGCGGCCTGAGCGAAGCGCTCGGCCGTCGTCGGGAAGATGTCCTGCTCGACGACAAGCCAACCGGCGTAATCGATCTCGCGCAGCGCGGCCAGGAACGCGTCGACATCGAGCGCGCCTTCACCGAGCTTCGGGAAGACCTCACGCTCCCAGATCGCGTTGGTCGGCAGACCCTCCTCGACGATCTGCTGGAACCGCGGGAGGTCGGCGGTCTTGATGTGGACGTGGTCGATCCGATCAGCCCACTTCTTCACGTACTCCACGGGGTCGCCGCCGCCGACCAGGAAGTGGCCGGCGTCCATGCAGAGTCCGATGTCGGACAGTTCCAGCATCTTGGCGATCTCGTCCGGCGCTTCGACGTAGGTACCGGTCTCGTTGTGGAATACCGGCTTATAGCCACGCGCACGGCACCGATCGACCACCACGGCCATCCCCTTGGCGAATGACGCCCACTGCTCATCGGTGTATCCGCTGGCCCCGTTCCGAACACCCGAACCAGGGTTGTTGCGGCGAAAATCGGCGCCCTCGCCGACACCGAGGTCGGCCAGCGTCGGCCGCGGGTCGGGGCCGAGGTTGAGCAACTTGATCGAGTCGAAGATGTCCAGCATCGCGTCGAGGTCGGGAAGTGCTGCCTCGAGCGCGACCGGGTCCGCGTATGGCAGTTCAAGGTAAGCACCGGCCAGGCCGAGGCCGCGCTGAGCAAGCTTGGCGCCGAGTTCATCGGTGCTGCCCAGGTAGCCGACCGGGCCGAGATCGATGCCGGCGTAACCGGCGGCCGCCACCTCGTCCAGGATGGCGTCGCCGTCCGGAACGTTCGGGTCGAATCCGATTGTTACCTCGAACGCGCCGTAGCTTACGGGCGCGTTCGCGACGATGATTCCGTTGTTGTCGTTGCTCATATCTGTTCGTCTTTCTAGTTGGCCGACGCCAGCGCGGGGATCGCGCTCGGGTCCGCAATGGGCTGCCGGTCCTGGATGAATCGGATGATCGCCTCGCACAGAGCCAGGTCGTGAATGGCGTCTTCGGCGCTGGTCAGCGGAATCTTGCCGGTGACGACACAATCATGGAAGGCTTCGAGTTCGAGCTTGAAAGAGCTTTCGTATGAAGTGATTTCGCTGATGCTGCGCGACGTGGACGAACCGGATTCGCCGTCGATGATCTCGACGATGGCCGGTGCGCTGCGCAGGAACGGCGACGGGAAGCTCAGCGTCACCCGCTCCTGGGGGCCGTAGAGGGCGAACTCCATTTCGTACCGGGTGATACCCGGCAGGTCGAGCCAGTGGATGGCCACGGCCAGCTCGCCGAACTTGAGCATGACGGTCAGCTGACCACTTTGCATGTCGACGTATTCCAGGCTCGTCGGCTCACCGAGGACGGCGCGGACGGTGTTGATCTCATGGACCAGGGTGTCCAGCAGAACCAAGTGGTATTTCTCGTGCAGGAACGGGTTGGCCTCACCGATGGCGCGGGTAATGCTGGCCTGCGTCTCCGCGCGGGAATTTGCGATCGCCTCGGCCGGGATCGGGGCGACCGGAGCCAGCGAGTAGTGGCCGATGTAGGGAAGGAACGGCGACTCGAACGTGGTGACCCGCATGAGTCGCGGTTCGGCGACATTCGAGGCGACCTCGCTGAAGCGTTCGAAGGCCGGATCGTAGCGCTTGGGGTACGCCACCATCAACGTCACGCCTGCCTCCTCGGCGGCGGCCTTCATTTCCAGACCTTCGGCCACGGAGAAGCACATCGGCTTCTCGACCAGAATGTGCTTGCCCGCTTTGGCCGCCTCGATGGCGATCGGCGCATGGGTACCCGAGGTCAGGATTAAGACGGCGTCGATCTCGTCGTCTTTAAGCAGTTCCCGCCAGTCACGGAAGGTCTTTGCGATGTTGTACCGCTGCGCGTTATTGGCGGCGTTCTCGTCCGAGATGTCGCACAGCGCAGTGATTTCGAAGCGATCGGACAGTTCACGCAAGTAGTTCAGGTGCATGACCTGGGCGATGACGCCGGCGCCGACGACACCTACTTTGAGTCGACGAGTCATAAGGTTATCTCCTGTGCTCGGTGTTGCTGAAATGAATGGAAGCTGGGTTTTAGTTGGATCCGGCCAGCGCCGACTTGATCAGACCAGCGGTCTCCTTGATTCCGGTCTTCGCATCGACGAACGGGTCCTCGTGCTCGATGGAGAACGCCTGGACCTTGGAGCCTTCGAAGCGGGCAATGAACTGGTGCCACCACGCGGCGTCCTTGCCGTGGCCCGGAACCGAGAAGTTCCACGGCATCTGCTCGGGGTTGGCCGGCCAGCGGTGGTCGAGCAGACCGTTGAGGCCAAGAGCCTCCTCGTTGAACGTCACATCCTTGGCGTGTACGTGGCCGATGCGCGTCATGATCCGCTCGACGATTCGGTCGGCGTCCATCTGCATCCAGAAGAAATGGCTAGGATCCAGGTTGGCGTACAGATTCTCGCCGAGGGTGATGAACTTTTCGAAGGTCTCCACGTTGTAGACCGCGGTACCCGGGTGCAACTCGATGCAGATGTTGATGTCGGGGTTTTCCTTCGCCGCGAACTCGGACAGCTCGGTCCAGTACGGAACGACCGACTCCTCCCACTGCCGGTCGTGTACCCCCTCCAGATAGGGAAGCCAGCCGCCGGCACCGAAGACCGCCGCCCGGTCGCCGGCCACTGCCGCCGGGGCGCCCGACATCGCGACGATCGTGTTGGTGCCGAGTTCACCTGCGAGCCGCACAGCCCGGCGCAGCGCCGCGTCGTGATCGGCGGCGACCGCCTGATCGGGGTGCAATGGGTTGCCCCACACGTTCAGCGCGTCCAGCTTGATCCCGTGGCCTGCAAGTTTGCCGAGCCACAGCTGGCGAGCCGATGCGTCAGTGAGCAGCGCGTCGGGATCCAGGTGGGGGTGCGGAGCGTAGCCGCCGGCACCGACTTCGACGGCTGTGACCTCCGGGACTTGGGTACTCAGCCAGGTCAGCGCCTCGTCAAGGGAATGATCGAGGAAGGCCTCGAGCACTACCGAGACGTCACACTGTTGCAGCATCAGACTGTTTCCAATCGCTTGTTTTTCTTGGTGACCGACGCCAGCACCTTGACCAGACGCAGGGCGAAGAATGTCACGCCGACCACGGCCAGCGTCCCGAGCAGCATCAGCGTCGCCAGGGCGTTCACTTCGGGGGTGATACCGAACTTGAGCTGGTTGTAGATGTAGATCGGCAGCGTTTGATCCGCTCCGATGATGAAGTTTGTAACGATAAACTCATCCAACGACAGGGTGAGAGCTATCAACGCACCGGCGACGATGCCGGGGTAGACGAGCGGCAGAACCACGTACAGAAGTCGCTGTACGGGGCCGGCACCGAGGTCGGCCGCGGCTCGCTCGAAGTTGCGGTCCAGAGCCTCCAGCCGGGATGACACCACCAGGATGACGAACGGTGTGGCCAGCACGGTCTGCCCGATGATCGCTACGTTCAGCGAAGGCTGGATGTGCAGCACATTCGAGGCCAGAACCAAGATGGCCACACCGATCAGCAGACCCGGCATCATGATCGGCAGCGTGATGAAAACACGCACGCCACCGCGATTCTTGATGTCGGCACGCACGAGCGGAAAAGCTGCCGCGGTCCCGATGACTGTGGATAGTACGGTCACCCACAGGGCGACCAGCAACGACCTCGTCAGTGCATTGAGAATGACGGTGTCATGGGGGATCCTGGCATACCAATCTGTCGTGAAGCCTGCCATCGGGAACCCGACCACGGTGGAAGAGTTGAACGAAAGCAGGACTAACACGGCGATCGGCGCGAAGAGAAAGATGTAAATTCCGACGCCATACACCGTCAAGATTGTTCGGAAGAGCCGTGCCCGCGGATTCACGGCCCGCAGATCGTCAGCCATAAATATCCTTCGCGTCAAGACTCCGCCGGAACAGGATCAGCACGATGAGAATCACCAGGGCGATCAGGACGCTGGCCGCCGACCCCAACGGAAGCAGATAGCCGGAGAAGAAGTTGGAAATCAGGTTGCCCATCAACACGCCATTTGTGCCGCCGATCGCCGCCGGCGCGAGGTATTCACCCAGAATCGGAATGAAGACGAAGATTCCGGCGGTCACCATTGCCAGCCGCATCTGCGGGAGCAGGGTGGTGGTGATGGCCCGCATCGGCGAGGCGCCCAGGTCGACGGCGGCGTGCAGGAGACGCCAGTTGAACCTTTCCAGCGATGCGTACAGCGTGAGCGCCGCAAAGGGGAAGTACAGGTAGACCAAAACGATGTACACGCCGGGGTTGTCGTACAGGAACAATCGAATCGGTTCGTGGGTCAGACCCAGGGTCTTGAGCAGCGAGTTGATCGCGCCGTTGTCGCCCAGGATCGCCACCCAGGCGTAAACCCGCAACAGATAGCTGGTCCAGAACGGCAGGATCACCAGAAGGAACAGCACCCGCTGCAATTTCTTGGGCACATAGCGCACCAGCCAATAGCAGAACGGGAACGCCAGTCCCAGCGCGGTGATCGTGGCCAGGAAAGCCATCACTACCGTCTTACCGAACGTCCTCGCATAGGTACTCGTCGTGAGGATCGTCTCGTAGTTCTTCCCCGAAACTCCCGGGACCAATTCGTAGTTCTTGGTGTCCCAGAACGAATAGACGACGATCAGACACAACGGAGCGATGAAGAAGACTCCGAAAAGTATTGCGGCCGGAGTGAACCCGACGTACTGGCGCCAATTTCGGCGCTCCCGCTTGACGTCAGCAGGTCGAGACACTCGCTGGCCCGGACCCCCACCGAGATCGCTGGCGGTCGAGACAGCGGTCATGTCAGGCTCCGAAGACCCGGTTGAACGCTTCGGTGTACGCCTGCTGGTCCTGGGCCGGGCCCTTGAGGGTCATGGTCAGCGCCTTGTCCGGGTTATCCATGAAGAGCCGCTTGGCGTTTTCAGCCGTCTTCGGGTCGTTCGTCAAAATCTTTGCCGCTGCCTCGTTGAACAGTGGGCGCCAGTTGGTGGTGAAGTTCTGGACGATGAACTCGGACCGTTGCATCGCATCAAGGAACGGCTTGGTCAGCGCCTTGTTCGTGCCCTTGGCGGTGATCATCTCCGAGTCGATGAAGCCGATCGTTCCTTCCGTCGGGTACGCCGCCCGGATCTCAGGACCACCTGCGTTCTTGACGCGCACGTCGGTCCCGAGGTTGGAGATGCCGATCGCGGCTTCGCCACTGGCCATCATGGTTACGATCTCGTTGTTCTGCGACGCAAGCTTGACCATGTTCGGTTTGAGCGCTGACAGGTAGCCCGACGCGGACGAGATCTGATCGGCGGTCAACGCGTACGGAGACTTGGAACCGGTGGCGATCCCGGCGATCGCCATCAGGTCGGTCGGGATGTTCTCGGCGACGATCTGGCCTTTGTAGGCGGGGTCGGTCAGTGAATCCCAGGACGTCGGCGGCGTCTTCACCTTGGCCGGGTTGTAGTAGATCTGGACGGTGGACCACGAGAACGGGTATCCGAGGGCGCCCTTCGGGTCGTTGAGGAAATCGAAGCTCTTGGCCATCGGGTACAGCTCGGAGCTGGCGCCGACCGAACTCAGGTCGAACGGTTCGATGAGGCCGTTCTCCATGTACTTCTTGACCCACAGCGCGTCGGCCGAAACCATGTCGAACTGCGACCCGGTCTGCTTGAGCTGCAGGAACGCATCGGCGTTGTCGGAGAAGAGCTTCGGGCGACCGGTGATCTTGGTACTCGAGGCGACTTTCGCGAGCTGGTCAGTGGAATAGTGATCCGACCAGGTCAGCCAGTTGATGTTGCCCCCGCCGCCGGCATTGTCGCCGGAGGAGCACGCGGACAACAAGACCGGACTTGCAGCACCCAGCACGAGCGATCCCATCACAAACGAGCGGCGGGTGAGCTTGATATCAGTGATTCTGGACATGCCGACTCCTGGCTTCTCAGTGGACTTCTACGAGTGGGTGGGCTGCTTCTTCCGACCAAGACAGCTTCACGTCTTGACCGTGCTCCAGTGCAATTCCGGAAAGGTTGTGCATGTCGTGGTCGTTGAGCGAGGACACGACTTGTGTTTTCGAGTTCTCCAGTTGCATCACCACGCGGGTGGTGGATCCGAGGTAGGCGCGCGAAAGTACTTGTGCGCCGATGAATCCGTCCTGGCCGATCCGCAGTGCCTCCGGCCGGATCACCACCGATGTGACATCGCCGGACGCCTGCGCTGAGATCGGCACCCTGGCACCGCTTTCCAGTATGAAGGCGACTCCGTCCTTCTTACCGTGCAGAATGTTGGATTCGCCGATGAAGTCGGCGGCGAAAAGGCTGGCCGGCCGCCGGTAGATCTCCTCAGGAATCCCGATCTGCTCGATGCGGCCCTCGTTGAGGATCACGATGCGGTCGGCGAGGGCCATCGCCTCTTCCTGATCGTGTGTGACGAACACGAAAGTCGTACCGACGTGGCGCTGGATGAGTGCGAGTTCGGTCTGCAGCCGCTTGCGCAGTTTCAGATCCAGCGCTCCAAGCGGCTCGTCGAGCAGCAGCACGCGGGGCTTGTTGACCAGCGCGCGAGCAATGGCAACGCGCTGGGCCTGGCCGCCGGACAGCTCGCCGACCGGACGCGCGGAAAACGTCCCCAAGCCAACCAACTCCAGGGCTTCCCCGGCCCGCGTGCGTTGTTCGCGCTTCGGCACCCGGGCCATCCGCAGGCCGAAACACACGTTCTCGATGACATTGAGATGCGGGAACAGTGCGTAGGACTGGAAGATCGTGTTGACCGGACGCCGATTGGGCGGAACTTTGGTCATATCGGTGCCGGCGATTCGTACGGTGCCGCCGGACGGTTCGACGAATCCGCCGATGATGTTCAGCGTCGTCGTCTTGCCGCAACCGGACGGTCCGAGCAGACAGAAGAACTCGCCGTCCTGGATGTCAAAGTCAGTGGGGTGCAACGCGACTGCGTTGCCGTAACGCTTCTCGATACCACGCAATTCGATCGAATTGCCATGGCCGGCTTCGCTCCCCGCCGCATTGGGCGGGCGATCGTCTAGCGGGACACTAGTCAACACTGGCCGTCCTCCGGGTCTGCGCACTGGTTTGGATTGCTTTGACGATGGAGACCATGCGGTACCCGTCGGCAAGAGTTGGATAGCTGACGTCGGCTCCTCCGATGGCCGAGTAGACGTCGCGGATCAGATTGCGGAAGGCATCGCCGAAGCCTTCGGCGTGACCGGCCGGCGAGAATGACAAGCGCGCGGCGGATGCGGCCATTCCGTCCGGGTTGCGGATGATGGTTCCTACCGATCCGTCCGCCCGGCGATGGACGATTTCGTTGGGCCGATCGACCTTCCAGTGAAAGCCGCCATCGGTGCCGTCGACATCGATCGAGCAGCCATTCGGCTCGCCGGCGGTAACGCCGGAAAACGTCGCGGAGCCGACCACGCCGCCCGTGAAATCCAGGAAGACCCGGACGTAGTCCTCGGCTTCGACCTTTTTCGGCTGACCGTTGCTGTACCGGGTGGGCCGCAGCGTGGAGAACCGGGCATCGACCTCGGTAATTCGCCGGCCGGTGACATACTCGGCTAGGTCGAGCCAGTGCACACCGAGATCGGCGGTGGCGTAGGAGGTTCCGGCGATCTCGGGGTCGAATCCCCAACTCCAGTTGTCGTGATTCGAATCCCAGGACAGGAATCCGCCGCGAATGGCATCGACTCGGCCCAGTTCGCCGGCCAGGATCCGTGCCCGCAGTTCGGCGACCATCGGGTACGAACGCTTCGTCAGACAGACGGCAGCGTGGACGCCGGTGTCCTTCACGGCGGCGATCAGACCCTGCGCGTCGGCCTCGTCGGTCGCCATGGGCTTTTCGATGATGACGTTGATTCCGCGCTTGACCGCTTCGATGGCGTGTTCCGCGTGCAATCCATGCGGGCTGCAGACGTGCAGTACGTCGGGCTTGGTCTCGTCGAGCATGGTCCCGAGGTCATCGAATGCACCGACCGGCGAGCTGTTCGAAATGTGACCGGCCTGATCATCGGCCTCTCCAGCAGGACGGAAATCGTTCGCAACCGAACGGGCTTTCGTGACATCGCGCCCACAGACGCCGACGACGGTCGAACCGAGGTCCTGCAGACGCCAGCCGTGAATGCGGGAAATCCCGCCCGTGCCCACAATCGCCGCGCGTAGCCGCGGGGCATAGTAGCTCTTCCCCCCATGGTCACCCACGCCGGATTCGGCGGGAGGATTGCTTGCTGTCAGGACTGCCACATGCCTTCTCCATAGTCTGAATTTCAGACCCGTTCGAAGCGCCAACGTTGGGCGTCCAACACCCCGACGTGCCTGGTGAGAGCAGTCTGGACATGCGTTGACCGCTTGTCAATACATCACGACAACTTTCATGTCGCCGGTCTGGGTGGAGGACTGCCACCGCAGAAACGTGCAGAACCGGCGGGTCGGGCGGCAATCGCCCCACGACGCCGCCCCGCACCGCATCGCTATTGTGGACCGGCGTCGCTGTCGAGCGGGTCGTGTTGTGCGCCGACGCTCACCACGCCATAGGCGGGATTACGTCACGTGACAGTGTCAACGAGCGGCCCGCCGGCTGACGCTGGCTCGTGGCAGGTGACTGGCGAAATCCGGCCGGCGCAAGGGAAAAGCGCCGACGACCAACGAGATACATTGGTGCACAATGGCCGACATTCATGATCGAGTCGATTCGTTGCGAACCGCAGTGCTGGACAATGTCTTTGACGTACTTTGGCGTCGCTCTTGCCGTCGCCGCGGTAGCTACCCGAAGCGTGATAGACGCTGCGGCCGGGGATGTAGAGCAGTCGCTGCTCAGCCACGAGCAGTAGCCTAATCACCAACACACCCCCGCCATTGAGGTCGATCGCCCAGATCACCTCACCACCGCAAATGATGTTCCGTCTTCCCGGCGTCGATGCTGAACCCATGTTGCCGCGCCACAACCACTTCCCCGGCCGTTGTCATCCCTATAAACAACCCGGCAGACGACCACGCCGTCGTGTCCTTACGAAGCGATCGATCGCACCTCCCAATTAGCGGTCGAGTCGTCACGGGACGCCGGGCGGCTAATTGATTCCAGCCATCACGGGTAGCCTGCGCAAAGCCATACCCGACGTCCCTGGGCAACTCGAAGCCTACGGCTGATGGCACCGACCGCCCTGCAAGAAAGGTAAGGAATATGCAGGGTTACCGGTATGAGTTTCCCCTGTATATTCGCGAATCCACTGCTTCGCAGGATGTTTCGACTACAACGTCAGTGTCGACACCGCGCGGCGACGGTGCGTTGGCCACCCGCATGCGAGCGGCGAGTCTTTCGCCGGCGCACCAGCTCCTGCCCGATGTAGGTGGGCCTGGAACAAGTGTTGCAAGCGTAGGGTCGGCCCATGCCCGATCGGACCGCCGGCCTGCGCGAGGCCGCCGAGCACGCGGAGGCGTTCCTCGCCACCCTCGACGAGCGCCCGGTGGCCGCCCGCGTCGACGCTGCGGGCGTCCGCGACGCCCTCGG
>JAOPWF010000822.1 GCA_025965815.1 Mycobacterium sp. | reverse complement strand
CGACACGGGTCGGCGCCGACACCCGGCTCGCGCAGATGGCGCGGCTGGTCGAGGAGGCGCAGAGCGGAAAGGCGCGGGCGCAGCGCCTCGCCGACCGGGTCTCGGGCATCATCGTGCCGATCGTCATCGCGTTGTCCCTGACAACCCTGGCCGTGTGGCTGCTGACCGGCCATCCGGCCGTGGCGGCGTTCACCGCCGCGGTCGCGGTCCTGATCATCGCCTGCCCGTGCGCCCTCGGACTCGCCACACCCACCGCACTGCTGGTCGGCACCGGCCGCGGCGCCCAGCTCGGCATCATGATCAAGGGACCGCAGGTACTCGAGTCCACCCGGCGGGTCGACACCATCGTCCTCGACAAGACCGGCACTGTCACCACCGGCCGAATGAGCCTGACCGGGGTGCACCCGGGCGCCGGCGAGAACGCCGCGGAGGTCCTGACGCTCGCCGGGGCGTTGGAGCACGCCTCGGCACACCCCATCGGCCAAGCGATCGCCGCAGCCGCCGCGTCCGATGGCGACACTCCGCTGCCCCCTGTCGAGGGGTTCACCAACCACGACGGATTCGGTGTTTCCGGCGTAGTCGCCGGGCACGGCGTGTTGGTGGGGCGGCGCAGCTGGCTGGCCGAGCAGTGGTCGCTGACCGCGCAGCACGAACTCGTCGAAGCCGCGGAGGAGGCCGAAGCACAGGGCCGAACCCCGGTGTGGGTGGCCTGGGACGGGGCGGTACGCGGGGTAATCGTCGCCGCCGACACGATTAAGGGCACCTCGGGCGCCGCGATCGGTCAGTTCTGGCAGCTCGGCCTGCGCCCGGTCTTGTTGACCGGCGACAACCGGCGGGCCGCCCGCGCGGTCGCCGCGCAGATCGGCATCGACCCGGAGGATGTGATCGCCGAGGTCCTGCCCGCCGGGAAGGTCACCGCGATTAAGGATCTGCAAGCACAGGGACGAATCGTCGCCATGGTCGGCGACGGGGTCAACGACGCTGCCGCGCTCGTGCAGGCCGATCTGGGCCTGGCCATGGGCACCGGCACCGATGTTGCCATCGAGGCCTCCGACCTGACGCTGGTCCGCGGCGATCTGCGCGCGGCCGCCGACGCCATTCGCCTGTCCCGTTCAACGCTGAAGACGATCAAGGGAAATCTGTTCTGGGCCTTCGCCTACAACATCGCCGCGCTTCCGCTGGCCGCGCTCGGTCTGCTCAACCCGCTCATCGCCGGCGCTGCGATGGCGTTCAGCTCCACCTTCGTGGTGAGCAACAGCTTGCGCCTGCGCCGGTTCACCACCCATGCGTCTGAACGACCCGCGTTGGCGGTCTACACCGGGACAACAACAGAGGCAACTCCGAAACAAGCCGCATGAGCGACCACATCCAGTCACCAGTGGGCCTCACAGGACGGGCGTTCGTCCCAGCCGGAGCGAAACCCGCACTGGGGAACGGTATGCCGGTCTTCATCCGCGGCCGCTACGCCGCCCTTGCCGCCGAATCCGCACTGCCACTCCGGTTTGATGGCCGTGAGGCAGCCGGTACGTGGCTTCACAGTTTTGAAGTGGAAGCTGTCGAAACCGATCACCCTTACCGTCTCGTAAGGATTTATGACAGCGCCCCTGTCCGAGGTCGCGTGCTGGTGCTGGGTGTGGCTCGAAGGGATGCGCGCGATGGCGCACGACGAACGGACGTACGCGCCCCGTCGGGTGCAGGTCGGCGAGCAAGAGCTGGCCGCCTGGACGGAGTACCCGGAACATCTCAGCCATCGCCGTTTCCAGCTGTTCTTCGGGAATATGGTGCATCGCGAACGTGGGGGTCACGACGTCGACGGCCGCGCCAGGCAGGTCGAGCGACTGAGCCGTTCCTAGCTGAAATCGGCAATTCCTCTGGCGGCCAGCGTGCTTGGAGGCGAAGTCAATCATCGGTCGGGAAGGGTCCACGCCAACGACGCTTCCCGACGGACCGACCTATCGGCGAGCGTGGACGCGAAACGCCTGGGCCCACTACCGATGTCGAGTATGTGGTCGCCGGCGCCGGCTCCACTGATCGCGGCCAGCTTGGCGTCAAGCTTCCCGCGCCTACCGGCGAAGAAGACCGCGCTGAAGAGGTTGTAACCATGGACGCGGGAGATGAGAATGCCCGTCTAATCCCTGGATCCCTCGGCATGGTTGGTTGGCTGCTGTTGTTGTTCGATATCGGACATATGTTCATGATGTAGTCGGATGCGTTGCGCCACCACAACCAAATCGGTGAAGACTGGCCGATACCGCACCGGACACCGAGTTTTGTCCGGCAACGAGGGAGCACATCATGACGGGGATATTGGATCGTCGCGTGCGGCGAACCAGGGATCTGTTGCATCGGGCGCTGATAGAGCTGATGCTCGAAGGGGATACGAACGAACCACCGTGCAAGACATCCTCGACCGCGCCGACATCGGGCGGTCGACTTTCTACAGCCACTACCAGAACAACGATGACCTGCTCGTTGTGAGTTGCACGGAGTACCTCCGCGCGGTGGTGCACCAGACGCGCATTTTCTCATGCGCGAAGTCTGCTCGATGTGCCACTGCCGCAAGGCAATTCGTCACTGTGACAGAACGTGCGCTGTGCGCAGGCGGAACTGGGCAATCTGTGGGAGCCGGAGGGCGAGTGTCCGATCCGGAACATGTTGATAGTGAGTGCGCCTGGTGATCTGCGAACTCTCAACCAGTTGCGGACTGAGTTCCGGGATGTCCGCGAAAACATGAGAGTGCCGAACGAGTCGCGCGTCATCCATCGGGGCTTGAGTAACAGACACGTTCGGAACACGCGTGCTGTGTGCCAGTGGAGTGCGCGAACTATCGATACAAAGCCTTTTGGAGGACTCGGCGGTGCTCAAACCGGACAGAGACCTTGCATCATCTGATGCAACTCGGCGTAGCTGGTACCGGTGCGTATTGAACATGGCGAGTCGACCCGCCAAGCGCAGCGAGGAAAAGATGATGGACGGGGGGCAGGGGAGCCGGTGCGCGCAGGTCCAGGGCAATCCGCGAGATTGCCGCCCCAGGCACGCGGGTGTGCCGGCGAGCTATCGACGACGCGGCGAAACGCTGATCATTTCCGGTGTAGACGCGGTGTAGCCCCGCGGACAGCGGTCGCCATCGGTCATGCGTAGTAGTCGTTTCCACGGGAGAACTCGACGAAAGTGCACGCCTCCTCGCCAACCGTCCAGGCGTCGTGCCCTGGCGGAAGAAGCATCACGTCGCCTGCAGAGAAGATTTCTTCCGAACCGTCCGCCATCCGTACTCCAAGGGCACCACTGATGACCAGCGCGACGTGGGGAAGCTCGCAGAGCTCCGTGCCCGCGTACTCCTTGAGATCGATGGACCAGCGAGCTCCTTCGTTGAACGTCACTTGGGTGACGGACAGGCCGTCGAGTTCAGCCGTGCGCTTGGAGATCAATCCGTGTGCGTCGCTTTCGACGTTCGCCAAATGCACCCTCTGCATCGCCGGGTTGTAATTTCCCATAACGCTCCCTCCTCAATTGGCGCCAGCTTGCTGATTGCAGCACTCATCTGCGTGTCATTCAAGACAAAGACGCGCACAGATTCAGGAGATCTGCGCATGGGGGCACCGCTGGCGTGGTGACGCCGGTCGAAAAACATGAGAGCGCCGGACGAGCCGTGGTTGGCCGTCAGTCGGGTTTGAGGAGGGCCGGAGCCCTCAGCAAGCGGCGTCGAGGGCGTCGCGGACGCGCTCGCGGTAGTCCGGGAATGGGTCATGGCTGGCACGAACGATGCGGAGCTGGCCGTTGAAGGTGCAGATGCCGGCATTGAGTTCGCCCTGGAACTGGAGGACAATCGCCGGCCCCCAATTGCCACGGTCGCACAGCCTCGGGTGGGCCCACGTCCAGGACACGCAGGTTGGACGCGAAGGCCTCGAAGCTGAGCTCCCCCAACCATGAAGTCTTCTGCGTCCTGTGTGGTGGCATCAATGGGGATGAGCTGTTCGGTGGCAGCGGACACGGCGAGCACAGCGGGTAGCGAACGTGCTACGGCGAGCTGGTCGCTGACCGTGCGGGCCATGTCCCAGAGGCCGGTGAGCTGCTCACCGGTGAACCCTGTGCGAGCGCCGGTGAAGTACAGGCACACGGTGTCAATGGCCAAGTAGAAGTCCCCGCTGGTGGCCAGATAAAAGTCCTCGCCCCGTGCGGTAATCCTTAGGTTGTTTGCGGGTTCTCCTTTCGGTGTTGGGCGTCTTTCATGCGGTAGGACTGGCCGTCGGTGATGACGACGGTTGCATGGTGCAGGAGCCGGTCCAGGATGCTGACCGCGGTGGTCTGCTCGGGCAGGAACCGGCCCCATTCCTCGAAGGGCCAGTGAGAGCCGATGGCCAGGGATCGGCGTTCGTAGGCGCCGGCGACGAGGCGGAACAGTAGTTGGGTGCCAGTGTCATCAAGCGGCGCGAAGCCCAGTTCGTCGAGGACGATCAGATCGACACGGAGCAGGGATTCGATGATCTTGCCGACGGTGTTGTCGGCTAAACCTCGGTAGAGGGTTTCGACCAGGTCGGCGGCGGTGAAGTAGCGGACTTTGTGCCCGGCGTGCACGGCGGCGACCCCGAGCCCGATCAGGGTGTGCGACTTGCCTGTCCCAGCCGGTCCGATGATCGCCACGTTCGCTTGTGCACGAACCCATTCCAGGCTCGACAGGTAGTCGAACACTTTCGGCTGAATCGACGAAGCGGCTACGTCGAAGGACTCCAAGGTCTTGGCGACCGGGAACCCGGCGGCCCTGAGTCGGTTGACGACGTTGGAGGCATCCCGAGCCGCGAGTTCGGTCTCGACCAGGGTCCGCAGGACTTCTTCGGGGGTCCAGCGTTGCGTCTTCGCAGTGAGCAGGACCTCGGGTGCGGTGCGCCGGATCGCGGCAAGTTTGAGCCGCCGCAACCCCGCGTCGAGATCAGCAGCCAGTACTGGAACAGCCGGTGGTGCAACGGGTTTAGCGGCCTTCGCCGGTGTCGTCATGAATTCACACCGCCATCGACGTTCGGGGTGACCTTGTAGGCATCCAACGATCGGGTCGGAGCGACCGGCAGGTCCAGGATCAATGCCTCCCCGGCGGAACGCGGTTGTGGGGTTCCGGCGCCGGCGGCCAGGATGGAGCGCACGTCGGCGGCACGGAACCGCCGGAACGCCACTGCTCGGTGCAACGCCGCGATCAGCGCGTCGGTGCCATGCGCGGCGCCCAACCCGAGCAGCACCTCCAGCTCCGAGCCCAGGCGGGTGTTGCCGATCGCAGCAGCCCCGACCAGGAACGCTGCGGCGTCCTCGCCCAAGGCGCAGAACTGTTGTTCGGCGGTGGTTCTCGGTCGCGGTCCACGATTGGGTGCCGGCCGGGGACCGTCGTAGTGGTCATCGATGACGGATGCGGTTCCCGGGGCGCCGAGTTCGTGTTCGGCCACGATCACCCCAGTGGCGGGTTCCACGATGCAGACCGCACCGTGATCGACTACCACCGCCACGCTGGTTCCGATCAGCCGAGTGGGCACCGAATAGCGGGCCGAGGCGTACCGGACACACGACAGCCGGTCGACCTTGCGGAGCACCGACGGGGGCCCGATCTGCAGGCGCAGCGACGGCAGTGGTTGTAGGAGTTCCCGTTCGACGAGGAGCCGTTCGTCGGGAACCGCGCAGATCTCCGAATGCACCGCGGCATTGACTTCGACACACCATGCCCGGGCGGCGGCGTTGGCCGCCCGCAGGTCCACCGGAACCCCGGTGATCGCGGCCTCGGTGAGCAGCGGGACCGCCAGGTCGCGTTGGGAGTAGCCACACAAGTTCTCCACGATGCCCTTCGATTGTGGGTCATCGGCATGACAAAAGTCCGGGGCGAACCCGTAATGGGTTGCCAGGCGGACATATTCGGCGGTGGGAATCACCACGTTGGCGACCACCCCGCCCTTCAAACACGCCATCCGGTCGGCCAGCACCCGCATCGGGACACCACCGATCGCGGCCAACGCTTCGGCGATCAACGCCAGCGTCGTCGACGCCCGCTGATCGGTGGCGAACGCGACGAAGCGCCACCGGGAGAACGCCAACACCGCGCAAAACAGAAACAACCCCGGCGCGGCTTGGGCCCAGTCGATCACCAAATACTCACCCGGTGACCACACCGCCGGCCGGCGACCCCGGTGATGTTCGTTGCGCCACAACACTTTCGCGTGGGCGACCAGACGGCGGAAATTACGGGGCGAGCCGTCATAGCCGGCGGCCCTCGCGATCGGCAGCATCCGCTTGGCCGACATCCGGCCTTGCGATTTCTCGACTCGTTCGGCGACCAGCTCAGTCACCGCATCATAGTTGTGAGCCCGCTCGGCCCGCGGCAGCGCAGTGTCACCGGATTCGAACTTCTCGACGACCCGCTTGACGGTCTTGGGGGTGGTACCGCACAGCACGGCGGCCCCACGGTACGACCCGACTTGTTGATATGCAGAAATGATGTCCATGCGTTCCTTCGCAGACTTCAATGGAACTCCCCGGTGGTGACGATGAGTGGTTGGCACCTTCACCGTCACCACCGGGGCCCGCAGTTCCTGATCGACACGACGAACACGGGGCGGGGACTTTTATCTGGCCACCAGCGGGGACCTCCACTTGGCCACCAGTGGGGACTTTTTCATGGCCACGGACACA
>JAOPWF010000813.1 GCA_025965815.1 Mycobacterium sp. | reverse complement strand
CGCCCTGATAGGCCTGGAATCGATTGTCGCGCCACCACTTTCCGAGGTTACGGCCTTCGCGCCCGATGACTTCGATGGCGGGGAAGTTAGCGTCCCACAGGTCGAAACCGGTGGCCAGCACCAAAGTGTCGATCACCGTTTTGGTGCCGTCGGCGCTGACGATGCCGTCGGCTTCGATGCGCTCGATTCCGCTGGACTGCAGGTGCACGTGCGGTTTGGTGAACGCTCGGTAGTAGCCGTTGGAGAATGTGGGCCGCTTGCAGCCGAAGTCGTAGTCCGGCGTCAGCTTCTCGCGCAGTTCCTTGTCACGGATCGAGGCGAACCGGTGCATTTTCGACAGGTCGGCGGCCGCGATGTTGAGCCGCCGGAAATTCCGGTGATGCAAGACCGCGGTGACGATCATGACTTCATAGATGGAGTCGGTGAGCCAGCGGATCGCCCGCTGTGTGAACGGCACCCTGGCGAACAGTCGCTTCGCCCGCTCCGAGAAGCGCACGTCGATCTTGGGGACCACCCAGATGGGGGTGCGCTGAAAGACGGTGAGATCGGCCGCCTTCTTGGCGAGTTCCGGGATGAGTTGGACCGCGGTCGCACCGGTGCCGATGACGGCGACCCGGCGGCCCTGTGGGTCGTAGTCATCGTCCCAGTCAGTGGTGTGGATGATCTTGCCCGTGAAGCTGTCGATACCGGGGATGTCCGGCACCCGCGGCTGCGAAAGGAAGCCCGTGGCGGTGATCAGGTAGCGCGTGGTCAGCGTGTCGCCATCGGCCAGCGCGACGCGCCAGACCTTTGCCTCTTCGTCCCAGCGGGCGCCTTCGACGGTCGTGTTGTAGCGGATGTGACGGCGCACGTCGTACTTGTCGGCCACATCGTCGGCGTACTGCTTGATATCAGCGCCCGTGGAGAACAGCCGCGACCAGTTCGGGTTCGGCTCGAAGAAGTAGGAGTACGTGGTCGTGGGGACGTCGACCGCCAAGCCGGGGTAGTGGTTGACGTACCAGGTACCGCCGAGGTCGTCCTCGCGCTCGAGAATCGCGATGTTGTCGTAGCCCAGCCGCTTGAGCTGGATGGCGGCTCCGATACCGCCGAAACCCGCTCCCACGATGACCACGTCCAGTTGCCGCGCGCTCATGTGCAGACCGTACCTTACTTCAAAGTAAGCTCTCTGTGGTCCACATCACCGGCCGGCGACGTAGACGAGTTACCGGTCGCCATTTTCCCATGACGATCGGTCACCGCGCGATTGGCGCTGCATAGCGCGCGCCGCTGCGGGTAACCGGTCGCCATGGCAAGCGTCGTGAAGAACCGATTCGTTGCCGTGGCAGGTGCCGCGTCAGTATCGGCGGTCATTATCGGCGGCTGCTCGTCGCCACCGGCCGAGCCGCAACAGCCAGCGGGAGCGCTGCCTCCCGGTACCGCTGAGGTGACCGTGAACGGAAAGCGCATGGGCCCGACAGATGCCGTCAATTGCGCCCAGGCGCAGTGGTTGTGGATCATCGAAGCCGGCGACAAAACGGCCGGTGTCACCGCGGTCGTCCAAAGCGGGGAGATGCTCACGGCCAAGTCGGTTCAGATCCGCAATCTTGACGGGTTCACCGGTTCCTACTGGGATGGCCAGGGCGGCAACGCCGACGCCGGTATTGCCGGCAACACGTGGACGATCAGCGGCACAGTCGACGGGTTCAATGCCGACAAGCCCAAACGGGCGACCGCGACTTTCAAGGTCAAAGCGAACTGCTGACGCTGCGGCGCCCGAACCAGCGACCCGGCTAGCCCAGCAGCGCCAGGGCGGCGTCGACAGCCAGCGAGGGGACGTCAAGGGACTTCGACCCCAGGTCGTGGCGGGCGCCGGTGACCTCGACGATGCGGGTGGGTGCCTTGATCAGCGGCGCGGCGGCACGCAGCTCGTCGAGTGTTCCGAAGGGGTCGGCGGTGCCGTGGGTGAAGACCGTGGGCACCGAGACCAGCGGCAGATGCTCGGTGCGTAACCGCTCGGGCTTGCCGGGAGGGTGCAGGGGATAGGAGAACACTGTCAATACATCTATTTTCAGGCCCTCGGCGACCGCCATCGACGTCTGCCGCCCACCGTAGGAGTGCCCGCCCGCGATCACGGGCCCCTCGCCCAACTCTCTTGCCACGGCCACCGCTTCAATGATGCCCACCCGGTCCGAGGCCGCTGACCCGGACGGGGGACCCTTGGGCCGTCGGCGCCGGTAAGGCAGGTTGTAGCGCACGGCCAGCCAGCCGCGGCCCGCCCATTCGTCGCAGAGCCGGATCAGCAGGGGCGATTCACGACTGCCGCCCGCGCCGTGCGTGAGCACCACGACGCCCGACGGCTTGCCGTCGGGTTCGTGTGCGACGCCCGCGATCCGCTCCAGGTCCACCGTCAACCCGAACGAGTCAGCCGGAACAACGGCGATACCGGGCCGTGGCCGTGGCCTAACGGGTATGCCGCGCGCAGGCATTCGGTCACCCAGTCCTTGGCGAACGCCACCGCGTCGGGCACGGTGAAGCCGTGCGCCATGGCGCTCGCGACGGCCGCGGCCAGCGTGTCACCCGCCCCATGGTCATTGCCGGTGTCGACCCGCGGCGCGTCGAATTCGTAGAAGTCCGTCCCGTCGTACAACAGGTCGGGACTGTACGCCGAGGACCGCAGGTGCCCGCCTTTCACCAGCGCCCACTGCGACCCGAGCGCGTGCAGGGCCTGTGCCGCCGAACGCTGGGATTCCGCGTCGACTACGTCGATATCGACGAGCAGCCGGACCTCGTCGAGGTTCGGCGTGACCAGCGTCGCCAGCGGAAACAATTCGGTGCGAAGCGAATTCAGCGCAGACGGATGCAGCAGCGGGTCGCCGTGCATCGACGCGCACACCGGGTCCACCACCAGCGGCACGGTTCCCGCCAGACCTTCGCCGCGCCAGGTCCCTGCGATTGTCGCGATGATGTCGGAGGACGCCAGCATGCCGGTCTTGGCGGCCTGGATACCGATGTCGGATGCGACCGCCGCGATCTGACCGGCGACGACGTCGTCAGGGATCTCGTGAAATCCCTTGACGCCCATCGAGTTCTGCACCGTCACCGCGGTCACCGCGACACATCCGTGCATGCCGAGCAGAGCGAAGGTGCGCATGTCGGCCTGGATGCCCGCCCCACCGCCGGAGTCCGACCCGGCGATGGTCAACACCCGCAGCGGTGTTTGGCCACTTACGGTCAGCGGCAGGAACGTCATGACAGTGGAAGGTAGACCCGGTTGCCGTGTTCGGCGAACTCCGCCGACTTCTGCGCCATCGCGGCCTCGATCGCCTCCTCGGTGTCCAGGCCGTGCTCGGCGGCGTAGTCCCGGACGTCCTGGGTGATCCGCATCGAGCAGAACTTGGGACCGCACATCGAGCAGAAGTGCGCTGTCTTGGCGGGCTCGGCGGGCAGCGTCTCGTCGTGGAACTCCCGCGCGGTGTCCGGGTCCAGTGACAGCGCGAACTGGTCGTTCCACCGGAATTCGAACCGGGCCGTGGAGAGGGCGTCGTCGCGTTCCTGTGCCCGCGGGTGGCCCTTGGCCAGGTCCGCTGAATGCGCGGCGATCCTGTACGCGATCACGCCGTCCTTGACGTCCTTGCGGTCGGGCAGCCCGAGGTGTTCCTTGGGTGTGACGTAGCACAGCATCGCGGTGCCGGCCTGGGCGATGATCGCGGCACCGATCGCCGAGGTGATGTGGTCGTAGGCAGGCGCGATGTCGGTGGCCAGCGGGCCAAGCGTGTAGAACGGAGCCTCGTCGCAGAGCTCTTCTTCCAGCCGCACGTTCTCGACGATCTTGTGCATGGGGATATGGCCGGGACCCTCGATCATCACCTGCACGCCATGGGATTTCGCGATCTTCGTCAGCTCGCCGAGGGTACGTAATTCGGCGAACTGGGCGGCGTCGTTGGCGTCGGCTATCGAGCCCGGTCGCAGGCCGTCGCCGAGGGAGAAGGTGACGTCGTAGCGGGCCAGGATCTCGCACAACTCCGCGAAATGTGTGTAGAGGAACGATTCGGTGTGATGCGCCAGGCACCAGGCCGCCATGATGGAACCACCGCGGGACACGATGCCGGTGACTCGGCGTGCCGTGAGCGGGACGTAGCGCAGCAGCACTCCGGCGTGCACGGTCATGTAGTCGACACCCTGCTCGCATTGTTCGATCACGGTGTCGCGGTAGAGCTCCCACGTGAGCGCGGTGGGGTCGCCGCTGACCTTCTCCAGCGCCTGATAGATCGGCACGGTGCCGACCGGGACCGGCGAATTGCGCAGGATCCACTCGCGGGTCAGGTGGATGTCCTTGCCGGTGGACAGATCCATGATGGTGTCCGCACCCCACCGGGTCGCCCACACCATCTTGTCGACCTCCTCGGCGATCGAGGAGGTGACCGCCGAGTTGCCGATGTTGGCGTTGATCTTCACCGCGAAGGCCTTGCCGATGATCATCGGCTCGCTCTCGGGATGGTTGTGGTTGGCCGGGATCACCGCCCGGCCACGGGCCACCTCGTCGCGCACCAGTTCGGCTGCCACCCCTTCGCGGGCCGCGATGAACCCCATCTCGGCGGTGATCTCGCCGGCCCGGGCCCGCTGCAGCTGGGTTCCGCGGTCGCGCACGACCCCGGGTCGGGGCGGCAGACCCGCGGTGAGATCGATTACCGCGTCGGAGTCGGTATACGGGCCGGAGGTGTCGTACAGGTCGAGGTGCTCGCCGTTGGACAGGTTCACCCGGCGGAACGGGACCCCGTCGACGTAGACCTTGCTGCTGCCGGCAATCGGGCCGGTGGTGATGGATGGATCGACAGATACAGACAGATCGCTCATGAAATCTCCCTACGCCTGCATTACCCGGTCAGGTTCGTACGGTCGACGGCCCCAGCCGTCCTCTCAGCGCACTCGGTGTGCGCTCCCGTGTGGATTAGTGGTGCGCTTCACACGGTAGCGCAGTGTCGCGGCAGCAGCGCGGGGGAATACGAATTGGCGTGCGATGCTTTGTATAGCTAACATATGCGTTTTGCGGCGCTCCGGTTGGCGCGCCGTCGCGGTGATACCGAGCACTTGCCCACGTAGATACGAAACGAAGACTGCCGATGACGACTGAGATCGAGATGACGAAAGCCCAGAGCGAATCCGTCGATGCGCCGGAGGACGTGACCGCGCGGCGGCGCATGTCGGTTGATCACGACCACCCGTTCTACAAGTGGGTCGTGTTGTCCAACACCACGCTTGGCACGCTGCTTGCCACGATCAACGCGTCTATTGTGCTGATCTCTCTGCCGGCGATCTTCAGGGGAATCGGCCTGAACCCGCTGTCGCCGGGCAACGTCAGTTACCTGCTGTGGATGCTGATGGGCTACCTGGTGGTGACCGCCGTGCTGGTGGTTCTCTTCGGGCGCCTGGGCGACATGTACGGCCGGGTGCGCATCTACAACGTCGGTTTCGCCGTCTTTACCATCGCCGCCGTCGCGCTGTCCTTCGACCCGTTCCACCTCGGCGGCGGGGCGCTGTGGCTGATCGGCTGGCGGGTGGTGCAGGGCGTCGGCGGCGCGATGCTGATGGCGTCGTCGTCGGCGATCTTGACCGACGCCTTCCCGGCGAATCAGCGCGGCATGGCGCTGGGCGTGAACATGGTGGCCGCGGTGGCCGGGTCGTTCCTGGGCCTGCTGATCGGCGGCGTCCTTTCCGAATGGGACTGGCGCGCGATCTTCTGGGTCGGCGTGCCGATCGGCATCCTCGGCACCATCTGGAGTGTGCGCTCGCTGAAGGAACTCGGTGTGAAGACGCCCGGGCACCTGGACTGGGCTGGGGTCTTGACGTTTGGTATCGGGCTGACCGTTCTGCTGACCGGAATCACCTATGGCATCCAGCCCTACGGCGGTTCCACGACCGGGTGGACCAACCCGTGGGTGCTCGGATCGATCGCGTTCGGCGTGCTGCTGCTGGTGGCGTTCGTTCTGATCGAAAATCGGGTAGCACAGCCGATGGTCAACATGCGGCTGTTCCGTTCGACGGCGTTCGGGATGGGTAACCTCGCCGGATTGATGGCGTCGGTGGGCCGCGGCGGACTGCAGTTCATGCTGATCATCTGGCTGCAGGGCATCTGGCTTCCGTTGCATGGCTACAGCTTTGAATCCACGCCGCTGTGGGCCGGTATCTACATGCTTCCGATGACCGTCGGCTTCCTGGTGGCCGGTCCGCTGGCAGGCTCGCTGTCCGACCGCTTCGGCGCACGACCCTTCACGGTCGGCGGGATGCTGCTGATGGCGGCGTCGTTCGTCGCGCTGGTGATGATTCCGGTCGACTTCAACTACTGGGTCTTTGCACTGCTGGTGTTCCTCAACGGCTTGGGCGGCGGCATCTTCACGGCGCCCAACACCGCGGCGATCATGTCCAGCGTTCCGGCAGCCGAGCGCGGCGCAGCGTCCGGTGTGCGGGCGACGTTCTTCAACGCCGGCTCGTCGCTGTCTATCGGCATCTTCTTCTCGCTGATGATCGTCGGCCTGGCCAACACGCTGCCCGGCGCGATGAGCAGCGGGTTGCAGGCCCAGGGCGTGCCGAGCTCCGTCGCGCACGACGTGGCCAACCTGCCGCCGGTCGGCAGCCTGTTCGCGGCGTTCCTCGGCTACAACCCGATCGCCGAGTTGCTCACGCCCTCAGGTGCGTTGGCGCAGCCCGGTGTCAACGCCGACGTGCTGACGGGCAAGACGTTCTTCCCACATCTGATCACCGAGCCGTTCCACTCCGGGCTCGTCGTGGTGTTCATCGCCGCCGCCGTGATGATGCTGATCGGCGCGGTGGCGTCGCTGTTCAACGCGGGCCGCTACGGCACCGAGGTCGGCGCCGACAACGCGGTCTAGTGCATTGCCCTCGGGTCAGACGACCTTGGTGCACGACGGACTGGCCATCGGCGCGCCCGGTGAACCAGAGATAGGTCACCCATGTGCGGGATTCGAAACCTGCGAGCCTCGATTGGAATATTTGCCCGTTGCCGCGTCGCGAGCATAAAGACGCGCGTTTCTACAAGCTGACCTTGAGCTTTGCCTATACGGCGCAAATAGCGGCGACGTAGCCCGTTTAACAGAAGTGCATTTCTAGCAAACTCGTATCGGCGGCGTACCGGTAACCCCAGCTGTCCAGAGAGCTATGATTTATATCACAAAAGCTACGGGCGAGTTGCTAATCTAAACTGTCTGTGCATCAGTGGCCAGAGTGCGCGGCGCCGTCAACCTCGACTTGTGGCGCAGCAGGTGTGCGAGCCGGGATGGTGAAGAGTCGCCTTGTCAGAGGCCATATTTGGGCGCCCAATCGAGTCCTATACGTCTGCAACGAGAGGCGGCTTGCGACACTACAACCCCCGAGGCATGAACGGCCCGAAGCGGCTCATTTATTGCGCAATCAAGCAGAACCGCTAAGCTACCGATTCGCATCGGTGATTCTTGTTTCGATGCGTCGGAACGGTCGGCAAAGCATGGGGGCGGGAATTCCTTTTCCGCATCCGAATGCAATCGGGCTTCCGGTAACCAGAGCTAAGGAGGGTAGAGGTACGTGGGCGAAATGCCAGCGATTCCAGTTGCTGTCATCGGAATGGCGTGCCGGCTCCCCGGCGGGATCGAATCTCCTGACCAGCTGTGGGAGGCCCTTCTGCGTGGCGAGGACTACGTCACCAAAGTACCGCTGGATCGCTGGGATGCCGAGGAGTACTACGACCCGGAACCAGGCGTCCCCGGCCGCTCGGTGTCCAAATGGGGCGCCTTTCTCGACGACGTCGGCGGCTTCGACGCCGAGTTCTTCAACATCAGTGAGCGCGAGGCCACCTCGACCGATCCACAGCACCGCCTGCTCCTGGAAACCGCCTGGGAAGCCATGGAGCACGCAGGCATCGACCCTGCGACGGTTGCCGAATCGCTGACCGGGGTGTTTGTCGGGCTGACGGGCGCCGACTACCAGTTGCTTGCCGCCGACGCCGGGGAGGTCGAGGGGCCCTACGGATTCACCGGCAACAATTTCAGCCTGGCATCCGGGCGGATCGCGTACCACCTGGGCGTCCACGGCCCCGCGTACACGGTCGACTCCGCGTGTTCCTCCAGTCTCCTCGCTGTGCACATGGCCTGCCGCAGCTTGCAGGACGGCGAAAGCGACCTCGCCCTTGCCGGCGGCGCTTCGGTCATGCTCGAACCACGAAAGTTCGCCTCGGGCTCGGCCCAAGGGATGTTGTCTCCCACCGGCCACTGCCACGCGTTCGACATCAAGGCGGACGGGTTCGTCATTGGTGAGGCCACGGCAATACTCATGCTCAAGCGACTGCCGGACGCCGAGCGCGACGGTGATCGGGTCCTGGCCGTGGTGCGGGGCACCGCGGCCAACCAGGACGGGCATACCGTCAACATCGCGACACCGTCGGCGCCCGCCCAGATCGCCAACTACAAGGCCGCCCTTGCAGCCGCCGGGGTGGACCCCGCAAGCGTGGGAATGGTGGAGGCACACGGCACCGGGACGCCGGTGGGCGACCCCATCGAGTTCGCGAGCCTGGCCACGGTGTACGGATCCGATGGTCCATGCGCACTGGGATCGGCTAAGACCAACTTCGGTCACGCTCAGTCGGCCTCCGGGGCGGTCGGACTCATGAAGGCGGTCCTGTCCCTGCAGCACGGCACGGTGCCGCGCAATCTGCACTTCACCGAGATGCCGGAGGAAATGGCCCGCATCGACACGAAATTGTTCGTGCCGACGGAGGCCACGCCCTGGCCCACCAACGGGGGGCAGCCGCGCCGGGCGGCGGTGTCGTCTTACGGGCTGTCGGGCACCAACGTCCACGCCATCCTCGAGCAGGCGCCCGCGGACCCCGCTCCGACGGGTGTCGCACCGGCCGACGAGCCTGCTGGCTCACCGCTGCTGTTCATGCTGTCGTCCACCTCGGCCGACGAACTCCGCCGGACCGCGGGCCGACTGGCCGACTGGGTCGCTGAGCATGCCGACGGAAATGCTCACAAGGCCAGTGTCGAGCTGTGCGACCTGGCCTATACGTTGGCGCGGCGGCGCGCGCACCGGCCGGTACGCACCGCGGTTCTGGCTGCCGGCCACGAAGAACTGGTCAAGGCGCTGCGAGAGGTCGCCGACGGCGAGACCCCTTATCAGGCTGCCGTCAGCCAGCGCGACCGGGGACCGGTGTGGGTGTTTTCCGGGCAGGGTTCCCAATGGGCCGGAATGGGGGCCAGCCTGCTCGCCTCGGAACCGGTGTTCGCCGCGACGGTCGCCCGGATCGAACCGCTGATCGCTGCGGAGTCCGGATTCTCAGTGACCGAGGCGATGTCGGCGGCAGAGAAGGTGACCGGCATCGACCGCGTTCAGCCGACGGTATTCGCTGTCCAGGTTGCACTGGCGGAAACGATGAAGTCCTACGGAGTGCGGCCAGGAGCCGTCATCGGTCATTCGATGGGCGAGGTCGCCGCCGCGGTGGTGGCCGGAGCGTTGTCGCTCGAAGACGCCGTGAAGGTCATCTGCCGTCGCTCACAGCTGATGCTGCGGATCTCCGGTTCCGGAGCAATGGCTTCGGTGGAACTGCCTGCCCAGCAAGTGCTTTCAGACCTAGCTGCCCGTGGTGTCAGGGATGTCGTGCTATCCGTCATCGCCTCGCCGCAGTCGACTGTCGTCGGCGGTGCCACCCAGTCGATTCGCGATCTGGTGGAACACTGGCAGGAACGCGGGGTGATGGCGCGCGAGGTGGCTGTCGACGTCGCTTCGCATTCGCCCCAGGTCGATCCCATCCTCGACGACCTGACCGACGCGCTGGCAGACCTCACCCCGATGGAGCCGATGGTTCCGTACTACTCCGCCACGCTGTACGACCCGCGTGACCCGGCCGAGTGGGACGCCTACTACTGGGCGGACAATCTCCGCCACGCGGTGCGGTTTGCGGCGGCGGTCCAGGCCGCGCTGGAGGACGGCTATCGGGTTTTCGGGGAGCTGTCACCACATCCGCTACTCACCTACGCCGTCGAGCAGACTGCCCGGGGTCTCGACGTACCACTGGCGGCGCTCGCCAGCATGCGACGCGAGCAGGAGTCGCCCGACGGTTTGCGTGGCTTCGTCGCCGATCTGCACGGCGCAGGCGCGTCGGTTGACTTCTCTGCGTTGTATCCCGATGGCCGCCTCGTCGACGCGCCGCTGCCGTCGTGGACGCACCGTCAGCTGTTGCTGACCCGCGACAGCCAGGAACAGGCCCATAGTGGCTCTGCGCTGGCGGTTCATCCGCTCCTCGGCGCCCACGTGCGCCTGCCGGAGGAGCCGGAACGCCATGTCTGGCAGGCAGACGTCGGCACCGTGGCGCAGCCGTGGCTCGGCGACCACCAGGTCCACAACGTGGGGGCGCTGCCTGGTGCCGCCTACTGCGAAATGGCCTTGGCGGCGGCCGACGCCGTGCTCGGCGAGGCGTCCGAAGTGCGCGACGTCACCTTCGACCAGATCCTGTTACTCGAGGATGAGACACCAGTGTCCGCGGTGGCCTCGGTCGTGTCGCCGGATGTCGTGGACTTCGTGGTGGAGACCTATCAGGACGGCGAGCTGACGCAGCGCGGCGCAGCGGTTCTGACCGCCGGGGACGACCAACTGCCCGCCGCTTACAACTTGGCGGATCTGCTTGCGGCACATCCCAACCGCATCGAAGGCGCGGAGATGCGGCAGTGGTACGACGAACGAGGCATTCAGTACGGCCCCGCCTTCGCCGGGCTGGTGTCCGCCCACACTGCCGACGGATCCGACACCTCAGTGCTGGCCGAGGTCGCGCTGCCCGGTTCGATCCGCTCTCAACAGGGGGCCTACGCGATTCATCCGGCGCTGTTGGATGCCTGCTTCCAGGCTGTCGGGGCGCATCCGGACCTGCGCAACGATGTCACCGGCGTCATGATGTTGCCCCTGGGCGTCCGTCGGATTCGCGCCTACGGGCCCACGCGTAATGCGCACTACTGCTACGCACGCCTGACCAGTGCCAACGTGCTGGGTGTCCAGGCCGACCTCGACGTCCTGGATGAGCACGGGACCGTCCTGCTGTCGGTCACCGGCCTTCGGCTTGGCAGCGGTGCCTCCGAGGCCGGCCAACGCGATCGGGTGCTCAATGAGCGCCTGCTCACCATCGACTGGAGCAGGCAGGAAGCTCCCGAGGTAGACGACACCGTCGACGTGGGCTTCTGGTTGCTGGTCACAGCATCCGATGCCGCCGCTGTGCTGACGACCGATCTGGCTGACGCGCTGAAGCTGCACAAGGCCGAGGTCACGACGTTGGCCTGGCCGCAGGACGCCGACCACGCGGCCGAGGCTGAACGGCTGCGCAGTCACCTCGCGGCGAGCGCGCACCACGGTGTGATCGTGGTGACGCCACCGCGAAACGGCGCACCGGAGGATAAATCCCCGGATCGGGGTCTGGAGTGCGTGCGTCATATCGTGCGCATCGCCCGTGTGCTGCCGGACATCCCGGGAGAGGCGCCGCGACTCTTCGTCGTGACCAGCGGAGCGCAGACGGTGCTGTCCGGCGAGACCGCCAATCTCGACCAGGCCGGGCTGCGAGGGTTGATGCGGGTGATCGCAATGGAACAACCGCACCTTTCTGCCACTCAGATCGACATGGACGACGACACTGAGGTTTCACAGCTGGCGTCCCAACTGCTGTCGGGATCCGACGAGGACGAGACTGCGTGGCGTAACAACGAGTGGTACACCGCCCGGTTGAACCTGAGTCCTTTGCGACCCGAGGAACGGCGCACCACCGTCGTCAACCCCCAGCACGACGGAATGCGCCTGCAGATACGCACGCCCGGCGACATCGAATCGCTGGAACTGGTGGCATTTGATCGGATTCCTCCCGGGCCTGGACAGATCGAGGTTTCGGTCACAGCATCGAACCTCAACTTTGCCGATGTCCTGGTCGCGTTCGGCCGGTACCCGAGCTTCGAGGGACGGCTGCCGCAACTCGGTGCCGATTTCGCCGGGGTGGTGACCGCAGTGGGGCCGGGCGTCACCAACCACGGGGTCGGAGACCGTGTCGCCGGCATCTCAGCCACAGGCGCGTGGAGCACATTCGTCACCTGCGACGCCGACCTCGCCGTCAGCCTTCCCGATGGGCTGACCGACGATCAGGCGGCCGCTGTACCCAGCGCGCACGCCACCGCCCAGTACAGCCTGCAAGATCTGGCGCGGATCTCCTCCAGCGACAAAGTGTTGATCCACTCGGCGACAGGTGGCGTGGGCCAGGCCGCGATCGCGATTGCGCGGGGTGCGGGGGCCGAGATCTTCGCGACGGCAGGCAGTCCGAAGCGTCGACAATTGCTGCACGACATGGGCATCGAGCACGTATACGACTCACGTAGCACCGAGTTCGCTGACGCGATCCGGCGCGACACCGACGGCTACGGCGTCGACATCGTGCTCAACTCGCTGACCGGCGCAGCGCAACGCGCTGGACTGGAACTGCTGTCCTTCGGAGGTCGGTTCGTCGAAATAGGCAAACGCGACATCTACGGCGACACCCGACTCGGACTCTTCCCGTTCCGCCGCAATCTGTCGTTCTACGCCGTCGACCTGGCGCTGCTGATGCTCACCAACCCGGCAGTCCTACGGCGCCTGCTGGAGACGGTGTTCCAGCAGATCGCAGACGGCGTTTTGCCTGTGCCGGAGGCCACGCATTACCCATTGCACGACGGCGGCACCGCCATCCGGGTGATGAGCGCTGCCGGGCACAGCGGCAAGCTGGTGCTCGACGTTCCGCACACCGGCGAGATCGGCGTGGTGGTGCCGCCGGAGGCAGCGCAGACCTTCCGCAGTGACGGCGCCTACATCGTCACCGGTGGCCTTGGTGGCCTCGGGCTGTTCCTGGCCGAGAAGATGGCCGCGGCCGGCTGCGGTCGGATCATCCTCAACGGTCGCTCGGAGCCCACCCCTGAAGCGCGGGTGGTCATCGAGCGAATCAGGCGCGGCGGCACCGAGATCGAGGTGGAGCGAGGCGATATCGCCGAAGCCGAAACCGCCGAGCGCCTGGTCGCAGTCGCAACGTCGACCGGGTTGCGTGTCCGTGGCGTGTTGCACGCGGCGGCGGTTGTCGAGGACGCCACATTGACCAACATCACCGACGAGCTCATCGACCATGACTGGATGCCGAAGGCTCACGGCGCTTGGAATCTGCACCAGGCCAGCATGTCTCAGCCGCTGGACTGGTTCTGCTCGTTCTCCTCGGCGGCCGCCATGTTGGGGTCACCGGGACAGGGCGCCTACGCCGCGGCCAACAGCTGGCTGGACGCGTTCACGCACTGGCGCCGTGCCCAGGGTCTGCCGGCCAGCGCCGTCGCATGGGGAGCCTGGGCCGAGATCGGTCGTGGTCAGGCCATGGCGGAGGACACCGCGATGGCCATCGCCCCCGTCGACGGTGCACACGCGTTTGAGGCATTGCTGCGTAACGATCGCGCGTACACCGGATACGCGCCGGTGGCGGGTGCACCGTGGCTGACGGCGTTCGCGCAGACCAGCAAGTTCGCGCAGGCGTTCCAGTCCATCGGGCAAAGCCGAACGGAAACAAGTGCATTCCTTGCTGAGTTGCGCGAGTTGCCCCAAGACGAGTGGCCGGCCCGACTCCGTCGACTGGTCTCAGACCAGATCGGCCTGATAATGCGCCGCTCCGTCGATCCTGACCGACCGCTCTCCGAGTACGGCCTGGACTCCCTGGGCACACTCGAAGTGCGCACCCGGATCGAAACCGAAACCGGGATACGTATCAGTGCAACCGACATCACCACTACTCGGGCGTTGGCGCAGCGCTTGTGCGACTTGCTCGCGGCAGCCACGGAAGACGCGATCGTTACGGCACCGTCGTGATTGCGGATCAGATGGCGTCGAAGGAGCCGCCGAACGCCGTCGCTGGAGTCGCTGAAGCAGGGGAATGCGAATGGTTGCAATAAAATCAATCCATGACTGGATGGGCGAGCCGGGTGCGCTCGTAACGTGGAACCCGTCACCGGCAACGCGGGCCAAGGTACGGGACGCCCCGCTGAGTGCGGTGCCCGCCAGCTATCAGCAGGCGCAGCATCTTCGTAGCTATCTGGACCATCAGGCGCGGGGAACCGATATGGCACGGCTGAATATTCCCGCCTGGGACATGGCCGGCCAGTGCGATTTCCGTGCCATGACGCAGGTCATCAATGCGTACGTTCGTCGGCACGATACATACCACAGTTGGTTCGAGTACCAAGACGCGGACCACATCGTTCGGCGGACCATCGGCAACCCAAGGGATATCAAGTTCGTCCCGACGGAGCACGGCGAGATGACGCCGACGCAATGGCGAGACCACGTGCTGGCCACCCCGGATCCACTGCAGTGGGAATGCTTTCACTTTGGGATCATTCAACGCGCCGACCACTTCACTTTCTATGTCAGTGTCGACCATGTCCACACCGACGCGATGTTCATGAGTTTGGTGCTAGTAGAGATCCATATGATGTACGCCGCCCTGGTGTCAGGCGCGGCCCCCATCCAGCTGCCGGACGCTGGTAAGTACGACCTTTTCTGTGTCCGGCAGCATCAGTACTTATCCGCTCTGACTTTAGAGTCCCCAGAGGTGCGGGCATGGATCCAGTTCGCCCAGAACAACGATGGCACCATGCCGCACTTCGCGCTGCCGCTCGGTGACTCATCGGTGCCCTGCGGTGGCGACATGCTCACCATACGGCTGATGGACAAAGCGCAGACAGACCGCTTCGAATCCGCGTGCATGGCGGCCGGTGCCCGGTTCAGCGGCGGGGTGGTTGCCTGTGCCGCGTTTGCAGAGCATGAATTGACCGGCGCTGAAACGTATTACGTGGTTACTCCCACGACGACGCGTCGCACTGCAGCCGAATTCATGACTACAGGTTGGTTCACCGGTTTGATTCCGATCACCGTGCCGGTTGACGCAACATCGTTCGGTGAAACCGCCCGCGCCGCTCAGGCTTCCTTCGATTCGGGTACTGGCCTGGCAAATGTCCCGTTTGATCGGGTATTGGAATTGGCGGAGTCCAAGCTGGGCCTCAGGACCCCTGAACCAGGCGTTCCCATGCTGTCCTACCTCGACGCCGGCCTTCCTCCGCTGTCTCCGGTCATCATCGCTCAATGGGAGGCGCTGAACGGCAAGGTGTACAGCGACGCCAGGTCTGCACATCAAGTCGGCATGTGGGTGAATCGGGTCGAGGAGACCACGGTGACAGTGGCGTTCCCGAACAACCCGATCGCCCGCGAATCGGTCACCCGGTACGTGGAGGCCATGAAATCCGTGTACGTCCGTGTCGCCGACGGTCGCGGGGCAGCGAGACCCGTTGCCAGAGTCGAAGCCCTTGATCTGAGATCGGCCTGATCAAGGCCGGAACAGGAGATGGATCGAATCGATGACTAGGCGTGCGCAAGTACCGCCGGACAGTCGACTCGCGTTCGTCGATCAAGCCTTGTTCCTCGGACAGCGCGCCACCGGCCAGGAAGCAGTCGCGCAGATCGTGTGGGTTTACGAACATGCCGTCGACGTCGGTGGATTGAGGCGGTTTCATCACTATCTCGGCCACGGGTTGTTGGGACGGCGGATCGAGCGCTCGCCGCTTCCGTTCGGCCGGCATCGGTGGGTCTCGTCTGTGGGGCCTCCGTCGGACATGGATTTCGTGGAGGGTGCTCGGCCACGCGCTGAGCTCAGTGACTGGGTCGATGAGCGTTCACAGTTGCCCGTCGATCCGGAATGGGGGCCGGGTTGGCATCTCGGGGTCCTGCCGATGACCGACGGCTCGACGGCGGTCAGCCTGGTGGGTTCGCACTGTCTGACCGACGGCTTTGGGCTGTTCCTCACGGTTATTGATGCGGTCAAGGGCAATGTGCGCGATCTCGGCTACCCCCCGCCACGTTCACGTACCCGACTGCGCGCCGTCGCTTCCGACGCCCGTCAAACCGTCCAGGGACTACCCGAGGTTGCCGGCGCGCTTGTCGGAGGGGCAAGAGTGGCCTTTCGTCGCCGACACGAGTTCGGCCGATCAGGAGCGCCGAGTCCAACCACGATCCTTGCCGGCGGCGATGACAATGTCGTCGTGCCGGCAATCTCGATATACCTCGATCTGAACGACTGGGATGCCCGCGCGAAAGCCCTTGGTGGATCCAGTCACTCGCTGCTCGCCGGGTTGGCCGCGAGACTGGGCGAACGGCTCGGGCGCCGCCGTCTCGCCGACGGCGCGGTCACCTTGAACATTCCCATCAGCGACCGGGCCCAGGACGATACGCGTGCGAACGCAGTATCGCTTACCGACGTCTGTGTCGACTCAACGCAGGTGACAACAGATTTGTCTGGCGCTCGGGTCGCGATCAGGCAGGCGCTCAAGACGCTGCGGGAGGTGCCGGATGAGACCTTGCAGCTTCTCCCGCTGACCCCGTTCATACCGAAACGGGCGGTCAGGCGTGGAGCCGATGTGTTGTTCGGGTTCGCCGATCTCCCGGTGTCGTGTTCCAACCTCGGCGAGGTCGACCCCACCCTCGGCCGTCCCGACGGCACCGACGCCGAATACGTCATGTTACGAGGGGTGGACAGATGCGTAACGCGTCAGTTCCTCGAGCGAAGGCGCGGCCTTCTCACCGTCTTGGGTGGACGTGTCGGTGGCAAGGTTTCCGTCACCGTCGTCGCGTACCAGCCCGGCGCAGAGAACTCGAAGCCCCACTTGCGTGAACTGGCGGCGCAGACGCTGGCCGAGTTCGACCTCGCCGGCCTGATCGAGTAGTGGGCAAGAGCAATTTATGTCGGCGGAGGTAGACCAGTGGCGGTCCTGAAACGTTCGTTACGCGAATCCTTTCGCGCTCGCGCACCCAAAGGCAAAGAGCGGCAGGACAACCGCCTTTCGTATATGGATCAAGCCTCGTTTCTCACGCTGCGTGCGACGGGCCGGGGGCAACTCGTTCAGCTGGTGTGGATCTATGAGCACCCTGTCGACTTTGACGGGCTCAGACGGTTTCACCACAATATGTGTTTCGGGTTGGCCGGCCGGCAGATCGAGCGGTCGCCGCTCCCGTTCGGCCGGCATCGGTGGGTCTCGTCGGGGACACCTCCGTCGGAGATCGACTTCGTCGAGTGCGCCCGGCCCCGCGCTGAACTCAGTGACTGGGTTGATGAACGCTCACAGGTGCCGGTAGATCCCGAATGGGGACCGGGCTGGCATATCGGGGTCCTGCCGATGACCGACGGTTCGACGGCGATCAGTCTGATCGGTTCGCACTGTCTGGCCGACGGCGTCGGGGGCCTCTTGTTGATCTTCGATGCGATCACGGGCAACCTGCACGATTTCGGCTACCCGCCACCACGTTCACGTACTCGACTTCGCGCCATTACGTCCGACTTACGTGGCACCATGCAGGACGCACCTGAGGTTGCCCGGACGCTTGTCGCAGGAGCAAAACTGGCATTTCGTCGCCGGTATGAGCTCGTCCGATCGAAAGCACCGCAACCCACCGCGATCCTTGCAGAAAACGGCGATGAAAATGTTGTGATGCCGGTGATCTCGGTCTACATCGACCTGGCCGATTGGGATGCCCGCGCGGAAGCCCTTGGCGGAACAAGCTATTCACTGCTTGCTGGGTTCGCCGCGAAACTCGGGGAACGCATGGAGCGTTGCCGTGCCGCCGACGGCGCCGTCACCCTGCTCATCGCTCTCAGCGACCGCACCCTTGAGGACACCCAGGCTCACGCAATGTCGTTTGTCAACGTCAGCGTCGACCCGACGTACGTAGCGACCGACCTGACCGGCGCCCGGGGCGTGATCAGGCAAGCGCTCACGAAACTGCGGAGGGCGCCGGATGAATCGTTTGAGCTTCTTCCGCTGAACCCGTTTGTCCCGAAGCGGGCGGTGAAACGAACGGCCGATAGGGTGTTCGGCTTCGCCGATCCGCTGGTGGCGTGTTCCAACCTCGGCGAGATCCCCCCTGACGTAGGCCGTCTCGATGGTACCGTCGCCGAGTACGTCATGCTTCGAGGGGTGGACCAAGGGGTCAAGCGAGCTGACATAGAGCGAGCCGGCGGTCAACTCGTCCTGGTCGCCGGTCGTCTCGGTGGCAAGATGTCGATCGGTATCACGGCGTATCAGGCCGGCGAACACAACTCGAAGGCTCGTCTGCGTGAGCTGGTGGCAAAGACGCTGGCCGAGTTTGAGCTCACGGCCGTAATCGACTGATGGACAACACGCTTGCGTTTATTGATCAGGCCTCTTTCGCGTGGGTGCGGGCAAGTGGCCACGTCCACGCTATTCAATGTATTTGGGTGTATGAGCGCGCTATCGACATCGATGGGCTCGGACGGTTGCGCGACAACCTCGCGCACGGATTGTTAGGGCGGCGGGTCGAACGGTCGCCGTTACCGTTCGGGCGGCATCGCTGGGTCTCGTGCCAGCAGGCGCCCGAGATCGACATCGCGCAGCCGATTGGTTCGCCCGACGGCCTGGCCGGGTGGGCTGACGAACGCGCCCGATTGCCCGTCGATCCAGAACTGGGGCCGCACTGGCATATCGGTGTACTTCCGATCGAGGGCTACGGAACCGCAGTCAGCCTGGTGGCCTCTCATACCGTGGTCGACGCGCTCGGCCTGTGTTTCGCCATGACGGACGCGGCGAAGGGCATAACCCACGATCTTGGCTATCCGCTGCCATCCTCACGCCCTCGGCGGCGGGCGTTGATCGAAGACGCCCGTCTGACGGCACGGGGGTTACCCGAGGTCGCCCATGCGATCGTCGCCGTGATAAAGCTGGCACGTCGCCCCAGACCTAAACCTGCTCGGTCGAGCGCACCGTCGGTTTCCTCGAGGCGCAAAGCCGACAGCGATCGGCCCGTAGTGGTACCGACAGCGACGCTCTACGTCGATCTGGCGGACTGGGACGCACGCGCGGAATCTCTCGGTGGAACGAGTAACTCGCTATTTGCCGGATTCGCCGCGCGACTGGCAGAACGAATCGGGCGAGTTCGTGCAGGCGATGGCAGAGTCACGCTGGCGTACCCCGTCAACGACCGCACCGAAGGCGATCTGCGTGCCAATGCGCTGAAGTCGGTTGATTTCACGGTTGACCCAACGCCGGTAACGACAGACCTGCAACAAGTTCGCGAGAATATCAAGGAGGCCCTGACATTGGGACTCGGTGTGTTCAAGGAGCAGGAAGCCGTCCTCCCGCTGACTCCCCTGGTACCGAAGGTGCTCGTCAGAAGACTGGCGACAGAGTCTGTGGGCACCACCGAACTTCCCGTGGGTTGCTCAAATATCGGCCATCTCGACCCAGCCTTGGCGTGTGCCGACGGCACCGCAGCTGACCGCGTCTCGCTGAGATTGGTGGAGCAGAATCTCACTGAGAAAAGCCCTGAGCTGAAGTATGGCGAGTTAGCCCTGGCTTCAGGACGGATCTGTGGACAGCTGTTCATTACGTTCCGTGCCTATCAAGGTGCTACGCAAGACTCGAAGGATGACCTGTGTGAACTGATAACCAGCGCCCTTGCGGACTTCCATCTAACGGGCACCATCGAGTAAACGAGGCGGCAGCGGCGACCACTTCTGAGTGGCTCGGTGATCGGTGGCAAGATGACCACGGGCATCGTTGCCTACCAGCCCGGCGAAACCGACTCGCAGCCCAACGCGCATGAGTTGGAGGCGCGCGCGCCGCCTGAGTTTCGACCTCCGGCGTGATCGACAAGAAAGGCAACGCCTATGACCGGCCCTTCCCTTACCGGCATGCTGCGCGAACGCGCCAGTCTGCAGCCGGATGACATCGCATTCACCTTCATCGATTACGAGCAGGACTGGGAGGGCGTCGCCAACACACTGACATGGGCGCAGTTGAACCGACGAGTGCTCAGCCTTGCAAGCGAACTCAGACTGCACGCGTCGATAGGGGACCGGGCCGTCGTTCTGGCGCCGCAGGGACTCGACTACGTCGTTGCATTCCTCGGATCGATGCAGGCCGGTCTGATCGCGGTGCCGCTCTCGGTGCCAATGGTTGGCATACATGACGAACGTGTCACTGCTGTGCTCCGCGACTCGTCGCCCCGCGTCATCGTCACCACGTCGTCCGTCGCTGGCCATGTCGCTGAATACGCTGTACCCCAGGGCGATGATCTCGCTCCCGTGGTCCTCGAGGTTGATTCGCTCGATCTGGATTCTCGGCGGCGGTCCACCTCCAGTCGTGAGACGCCGCCGGAGACGGCGTATCTGCAATACACATCCGGTTCGACCCGTACACCGGCTGGCGTGATGGTTTCGAACAGGAACCTCGCAGCCAACTTCGAACAGATAGTCGGCGGCCTCTTTCCGGACTATGGCAAGGTTTCGCCGCCGAACACCTCCGCTGTGTCGTGGCTGCCGTTCTATCACGACATGGGGCTGATGTTGGGTTTGTGCGGACCGATTCTCGGCGGATGGCACTCGGTGTTCACTACTCCGATGTCATTCCTCGCCCGACCGGCACGGTGGATGCAGTTGCTGGCCAGCAATCCTCGTGCATTGACCGCAGCCCCGAATTTCGCCTTCGAGTTGGCGGCGGCACGAACGTCAGACGACGACATGGCCGGCCTCGACCTCGGGGATGTCCTGAACGTGCTGAGCGGCAGCGAACGGGTCCACGAGGCGACCCTGAGGCGGTTTGCGCAGCGGTTCGCCCGCTTCAATTTGCGCGAGCGGGCGTTACGACCGTCGTATGGGCTCGCAGAGGCGACTCTCTTTGTCGCGACCCGCGAGCCCGGCCAGCCGCCGAACATTGTCTGCTTCGAACCGGAGAACTTGTCCGGCGGCCACGCAAAGCGGTGCGAAAACAGAACGGGTACATCGCTGGTCAGCTACGGCAACGTGGAATCACCAGTTTTGCGGATCGTCGATCCGGAGACCAAGTCGGAGTGTCCAGGTGCAACGATCGGTGAGATTTGGCTACACGGTGACAACGTCTGCTTGGGATACTGGCAGAAACCTGAGCAGACCGAGTACACGTTCGAAGCGAACATCGTTGCCCCCTCGGCGGGGACTCCCGACGGATCTTGGTTGAGGACCGGCGACCTGGGGTTCATCTTCGAGGGTGAGCTGTTCATCGTCGGCCGCATCAAGGATCTGCTGATCGTGCGCGGGCGCAATCACTATCCCGACGACATCGAAGCCACCATCCAGGAGATCACCGGGGGCCGAGTGGCGGCGATAGCGGTCGAGCAGGATCGCACCGAACAGCTCGTCGCGATCGTCGAGGTCAGGACGCGCGCGGAATCCGATGAAGTAGCGATGGAGAAACTCCGCACCGCCAAGCGCGAGGTCACCTCTGCCATCTCGCAGGCGCACGGGATCAGCGCCGCGGATGTCGTTCTGGTGGGACGTGGTTCGATCCCGATCACCACGAGCGGCAAGATCCGTCGGGCGTCCTGTGTAGACCTTTACCGGAACCGTCAGTTCGTCAGGTTGGACGATCAAGCCGTGAACGCCGGCTGAGTCGGTCTTACCGGCGGCAGAGTCTCACCGGGCATGGCCTTTGTGGGCGGCATCTTCGAGCAGATCGGCGACTGTCGAGACGCTCACCGCCGGTTTGGTCATCTGAGCGGCGACCTCGTCGGCGCGGGCGGCGTACTGCGGTGAGAGGACAGACTGGAGCGCAGTGAACAGCGAATCGCGGGTGGTGGTCGAAAAGCGCTGAGAGGTACCGACTTGCAGCTGTTTGACCTGATTGCCCCAAATCGGCTGGTCGGCTCCGACCCACAGAATCAATGTCGGGACACCGGCTCGAACGCTGGCCGCCGTGGTGCCTGCGCCACCGTGGTGGACGACCGCGCGGCAAGCGGGGAACACCGCCGAATGGTTCACCGCTCGTACGACTTTGACGTGCCCGGGCTGTGGTGTGTCCTCGAGGTCCCAGACTCCTGAGCAGATCAGCGCCCGCTCGCCCAGTTCCGCGCAGACGGCCGTGATCATGGCGACGGCGTCGGCAGGAGACTCGACCGGCATGCTTCCGAATCCGAAGTAGATCGGCGGACTCCCGGCGGCAATCCAGGACGTCACCTGGTCGTTGGAATCCGACTCTGACTCCAGCGTTATCGAACCCACAAAAGGGCGTTCCCCACCCCATTCTTCGGCTAGGCCCGGAAAGAACAGCTCATCGTAGGCTTGTATTTCAAGCGCTCCGCCCTCCACGATGCGTCGCACCGCGCGCGCTGTTGCCGTCGGCAGGCCCAGCTCGCGTCGTTGCGCATCCTCGGCCTCTTTCAGCATGCGCCAATGCACCCACTCGACCGTTGCCCAAGCGGATCGAATCAGCTGAGACGGCAACGGGACAGGGAGAGTGCGACTGTTGGCGCGCGCCGGAAAATAATGCAACGCGGCCAACGGAGTGCCGTAGTACTCAGCGACGTTGGCGGCGACCTCCTGGTACGTCGTGCCGGTGAGGATCAGGTCGGCGCCATCGGCCAGCGACTTCAACGTCGTGTTCATCTCCGCCCAACCCTGCGTGATGTACTCCTTGACTTCCCGCAGCGCAGTGAAGGGGTTCCGGATCTTCCAGTACGTGCGGAAGACATCCGCGTCGAGCTGCTGTTGCGAATCCACTCCGTATGCAGCCGCGGAGGAAAGCTTGACCCGCTCGACGAAGGCAACGAGATTCGGCGGCACGGCTATCTGCACATCGTGCCCGCGGCTCAGCAGTTCCAGGCCGACGGCGGCGCAGGGCTCGACATCGCCACGGGTTCCGTGGACTGCGATCGCGAACTTCATCGTCGCCGCTCGCACCGGCCTGACAACGACCGCTCGCTGACTGGATTCGTCGGCTGTGTCATCACCAGCACGCCCCGATTAGAACATAGTCGCCACCCGTGTGTGATCCGGCGACGACCTGACTGATCGTGGTCGGCAACGGGTTTCATCTCGGTGAATGGTGCGCACCGGGGAGGTGTCCAGCGGAGTTCCCACAGCTGTCGCCGCCTCGACCGAATAGGTCAGCC
>JAOPWF010000780.1 GCA_025965815.1 Mycobacterium sp. | reverse complement strand
TCTGCAACTGGTTAAAGACACCCGAGACCCAGGGGCGATCGAAGCCGATCAGGTGTTGATCGGCAAAGACGCTCCGAACCTGGTCATGACGACGAGCGCGGCCCCCGCATCCGACACCAAGGAGTCGCTGTGGTGGATTTCGGATCAGGGTGTGCGCTACGGGATCGAACTCAAGGAAGACTCACTCAAGGCGCTGGGCGTCTCCCCGGCCTCGGCGGTGCAGGCACCGTGGCCTCTGATCCGCGTGCTAGCCGCAGGCACCCCGCTGAGCCGAGACGACGCGTTAACCCAGCATGACAGCCTCACCCCGGTTGTCGGCGCCGAAGCGCTCCCAACTGGGCAACCACAAGGCTAGTGCAAGAAATCAATGCCCGAGAAGCTGGTGCAGAGATCGCGCATAAGCGCTGATAGGATGTCGTTGTGACTGATCGGGAAAGTGACGTTTTTCAGGCCCAGCCGCCGCGTCGGCCGGACGACGAGCCCGCACCGGAGTACCGGAAGATGCCGCCGCGCCGGCCCGTGGATCAGGGGGCCGGCGGGGAGCGCCCGTCGCGGCCGACCGAGGGCCCGCAACCCGGACCAGCCCCGACACCGCCTGCGCCGCCACCCAACGCTCACTACGCCGAGGCGCCGTCAGGCGCCATGTGGGCGCCCCGGTCCTCGACGCCAGAGCCTGCCCGCCCGCCCGCCGGCGAGGCCGAGGAGCGCACGGTCGGTGTGGCGGCCGCGCCGCGGCGCGACCCCGCCGAGAACGGTTGGTCGCCACCGGCACCGGCCAGACGCGCTGAACCGCGCCCACCCTCGGATGCCGAACAAACCAGCTATATCGGCGAAGCGCCGCCCGCTCGGCCCGCGCAGGAGTCACCCCTTGAGCAGCCGGGGTGGTCTGAGCCAGCTACGAGGTCGCCGCGGGAAGCGCAACGCCAATCCAACACGTGGGCGGGGGAGCGGCCGGCGTCCGCCCCGGCCGCGGGCAATTGGTCCTATGTTGAAGGAATTCGCTCCAGCGAGTTGGTGCCCACCCGCAAGGTTCCGCCCGGTCGCGGCTGGCGCCGCGCTCTCTACAAGTCCACCTTCGGGTTGATCAACCTCGGTTTGTCACCCGATGAACGCCGCCAGGCTGACCTGGAGACCAAAATCCGGTCGCTGCTGCGCGGCCATTACAAGATCGGGGTGCTCGGCAAGGGGGGGACCGGTAAAACAACGGTGGCCGCGTCGGTCGGCTCCATCATCGCGTCCCTGCGCCAAGACGATCGGGTGGTCGCCGTGGACGCCGACACCGCGTTCGGCAAGCTGGGCAGCCGGATCGACCCGCGCGCATCGGGCTCCTATTGGGAGCTGGCCGCCGACCAACACCTGCATAGTTTCACCGACGTACGTTCGCGTGTCGGCAACAACGACGCCGGGCTGTTCGTCCTGGCCGGGGAGGCATCGACGGCCCGGCGCCGCGTGCTCGACCCGAGCATCTACCGGGAGGCCACCCGCCGCCTCGATCAGCATTTCAGCATCTCGATCGTCGACTGCGGATCGACGATAGACTCCGCGGTAACCCAGGAGGTGCTGCGCGACCTGGACGCGCTGATGGTGGTGTCCTCACCGTGGGTCGACGGGGCATCTGCGGCCGGCCAGACGATGGAGTGGCTTGCCAACACCGGCTACACCGCCCTGCTGAACCGAACAGTGGTGGTACTCAACGACTCTGACGGCCATGTCGACAAGCGCACCCTCAACGTGCTGGTCGAGCAGTTCTCCAGCCGTGGCCAAGTCGTCGTTGTGGTGCCCTTCGACCCGCATCTACGCCCAGGCGGGGTGATCGATGTCAACAACGAGATCGACCGCGTGACGCGCCGACGGTTCACCGAGATCGCCGCGGCGATCGCCGAGCACTTCGAAACCACGACCGACCGGCCCAGGGAGCGCCGGTGACCGCGACTCAGCCGGGGCCGATGTCCACGCCCGGATCACAATCGCCGCTGGTTCCGTCCTCATGCCGGGCGTCCGTGCTTGTCGGTGACTCCTATCAGATCGACGTCGTGTTTCCCGCGGCCGTGGCGCTCTCGGCCCTTGTCGATCACGCCCGCGAAGCGATCAACCGCGATCTGCACTCCCGCGGCGATGACGTGTTGGGCCCGGGCAGATACGAATTCGTGCGCGCGGTCAACATGACGGCGCTGTCCCCGGATGCCTCCCTGGCCGCCCAGGGGGTCGTCGATGGTGACCTGCTGGCCTTGGTTCCCGAAGGCGAAGGCCAACGCTTCACGCCCAACATCGAAAATGTCTCCACGGCACTGGCGCGGTGGGCCAAAAGCAATATCCCCGAGGTGAGCGGACACGACGCGGTGATCGTCGCGGTCATCCTGACCGCGATGTCACTGGCGCTGGCCGCGTTGATGGTGTGGCGGATGCGCTGGGCCCACACCAGCACACCACTTCCGGCCGCGGTGTTCGCCGGCACCGCGATCGTGCTGTTGCTGACGGCACTGATATGCGCCAGGGTGCGCGCCGCGCAGGACCCGACCAGCGCATCGGCGGCCGCGCCGGCGGCCAGTTCAGCGGCCGGGGTGGCAAGTGTGATCGCCGCGGTGCTCACTGGCGCGACCGCACCTCCGGGCGCTCACCCCGGCGCAGCCCACGGCTTCTTGGCGGCGCTGGTGGCCGCCGCGGGTGTACTGATGCTGGCCAGGTTCACCGGTCGGCAT
>JAOPWF010000760.1 GCA_025965815.1 Mycobacterium sp. | reverse complement strand
GCCCGGATGATCGCCGTCGGACTGGTGGGCATCAGCGTCGACTGCGCGCGCTACTGGCTGGAGGCCGATCGGCCGATCACCAAGGAGGACGCGGTCGAGGGCACCGTCCAGTTCGCCTGGGGCGGTCTGTCCCACGTTCCCCTTACGCGCTCGTAGCCGACTGCGCTCCGATGCCGAAGCCGACCCGACGGCTGTCGGCGGCACCGATTTCCACGTAGGCGATCTTGGACGCTTGCACCAGATAGCGCCGGCCTTTCTCGTCGGTCAGGCTCAATACGTTCGATTCCTTGCTCAGTGCGTCGGTGATGACCTTCTCGACCTCGCTGGGTGACTGCGAGCTGTTGAAGACAAGCTCACGCGGGCTGTCCGAGACACCGATCTTGACCTCCACGCTTGACCCTTCCGTTCGTGTGCGTTCAGCGGCAAGGCTAGTGGACGCAAGGGCCGCGGGTCCGCGACGGCCGTTCGCGGTAAGCGAATAGACCGAATCTGTTCCCGATGAGGGTCCCGATCATCCACTCAGCGATCGTGGCCCGATCGAGACCTGACACGCCACGCGGCTGCTCCGGGCCAGGGTTCGGGCGTCGATACCATCGGCCCGACAAGGCACTGGTGACAGTGAACAACCCAATCAGGGATACGCAATGAGCAGGCCTTATTCCGGTGGCACGAGCCGCCCGCCGCACTATGGCGGCGGCGACGATGACATCTACCCGGAGGATTACGACGCCGACTACGACGCCGAGTACGACGGCTACGAGCAGTACGAGGATTACGACCCGTACGGGCCGCCGGATCGGCGCTGGCTCTGGGTCGCCGGTACCGCCGCGGTGATTCTGCTCGTTGCCGTCGTCGGCACGATCGTCATCATCAACGGCGGCGACAGCGCTACGACGTCGGCCAGGATCGCCCCGCCGGCGAGCACCCCGGCCACCGAGCCGACGGCACCGCCGTCACCGTCGCCTCGCGCCCTGCCGCCCGAAACGGTCAGCACCGTGCCGCCGTCGACCACGTCCCAGCCGACCGAAACGGCCTCGCAGCCGACCGAAACCGCACCGCCCCCGCCACCGGCGACCGATCCCCGCACAATCGTCTACTCGGTCTCGGGCCGCAGTCAGGCCATGGACCTGGTCACGGTGGTCTACACCGACGAAGCCGGCGCATTGCGCACCGACGTCAACGTCACGCTGCCGTGGACGAAGACCATCGTGCTGAACCCGGGTGTGGAGATCGGCTCGGTCACCGCGACCAGCTTCCTCAGCCAGCTCAACTGCGCCATCACCGACGCGGCGGGAGAAACCGTCGCACAGCAGAGCTACAACGCCATCGCCGCCACCTGCAACCGCTGACCGGCGCGGCAGACAGGGCCGTCAGACCAGCCCGAGCTCCCGCATCCGGTCGCTGTGGGTGCGCTGCAGCCGATCGAAGAACTCGGTCATCTGGCTGAGGCCCTCGGTGCCCGAAACCACCAGGTCGACCAGCTCGTCGTGTTCGGCGAGGACATACTGGGCCTGGGTGAGGGCCTCGCCCAGCAGCCTGCGCGACCACAGTGTGAGCCGGTGACGCTGCCGCTGACTGGCCACCACCGCGGCGCGTACCTCGGCGATGACGAACTGCGAATGACCCGTCTCGCTCAGGACCGACCGCACCACCTCCGACACCTCGTCGGGCAGCACGTCGGCAATCTCGAGGTAGAAGTCGGCGGCCAGCGCGTCGCCGACGAAGGTCTTGACCAACGCCTCCAGCCAGGTACTCGGCGTGGTCAGCCGATGATAGTTCTCCAGCGCCGATGCATACCCGGACATCGCGGCCACGACGTCAACGCCCCTGCGCTCCAATGAATCTCGCAGCAGTTCGTAGTGACCCATCTCGGCGGCGGCCATGCTCGCCATGTTGATCCGGCCACGCAGATCGGGCGCCATCCGCGCTTCGTCGGTGAGCCGGTAGAACGCCGCAACCTCGCCGTAGGCCAGTAACGCGAACAACTGGTTGACGCCGGGATGGTCGGCGGTGATGCCCGACACGACCGGATCAGCCGGCCGCTCGACAGGGCTGACTTGGCTGGCCGCGGGCTGCGTCGAACTCATGGCCCAACTGTAGTCGGCAACGCGCCCGCCGACCGTCCCTGCGGCCGGCCCGGGAGGCCGACTGGGCGTGGGAATGGAATAAGCAGCTATCATGGTTGCAGGTAGTGGCCCACAGCCGCGATTGTCCGGTGACCCGGACTCCAGCTGGAAGCAAGCCGTCACCGAAGAAATGTGCGTGCACGCGGTTGGCCCGCCTACCTCAGCGCAGGGCCCAGCGAATCGGCATTCCGATGCCAGGACGTGTCCTGATCAAACTCGTGCGCGCGTGAACCGCCACGAGGATTTGACACTGAAAGGCTCGTCTAGTTCGCATGACCCCACTCACCCCAACGTTTGCCAAACTTGGCGTTCGCGACGAGATAGTGCGCGCACTCGCCGACAAGAGCATTGAACACACCTTTGCTATTCAGGAGCTCACCCTGCCGCTGGCGCTGGCCGGCGACGACCTGATCGGCCAGGCCCGCACCGGCATGGGCAAAACGCTCGCCTTCGGTGCGCCGCTGCTGCACACCATCACCACCGACACCAAGCGCCCCCTGTCCGGCACCCCGCGTGCTCTGGTCGTGGTGCCGACCCGCGAGCTGTGCCTGCAGGTTTCCGGTGACCTGGCGGCCGCGGCCAAGTACCTCAAGGCCGGCGACAACGAGGACCGGCCGCTGTCGGTCGTCTCCATCTACGGCGGCAGGCCCTACGAACCGCAGATCGAGTCGTTGCGCGCCGGTGCCGATGTCGTCGTCGGCACGCCAGGGCGGCTGCTTGACCTGAGCCAGCAGGGCCACCTGCGGCTGGGCGGTCTGGCCGTGCTCGTGCTCGACGAGGCCGACGAGATGCTCGACCTGGGCTTCCTGCCCGACATCGAACGCATTCTGCGCCAGATCCCCGACAACCGGCAGGCGATGCTGTTCTCGGCGACCATGCCGGATCCGATCATCACGCTGGCCCGTACCTTCATGAACCAGCCCACGCACATCCGTGCCGAAGCGCCGCACTCGTCGTCGGTCCACGACTCCACCGAGCAGTTCGTCTACCGGGCGCACGCCCTGGACAAGGTCGAGCTGCTCACCCGGGTGCTCCAGGCCCGCGGCCGCGGCGCGACGATGATCTTCACCCGTACCAAGCGCACCGCGCAGAAGGTGGCCGACGACCTCGCCGAACGCGGTTTCGCCGTCGGCGCCGTGCACGGCGACCTGGGCCAGGTGGCCCGCGAGAAGGCGCTCAAGTCGTTCCGCAACCATGAGATCGACGTGCTGGTCGCCACCGACGTGGCCGCCCGCGGCATCGACATCGACGACGTAACCCACGTCATCAACTACCAGTGCCCCGATGACGAGAAGACCTATGTGCACCGCATCGGCCGCACCGGCCGGGCCGGGCGCACCGGCATCGCCGTCACGCTGGTGGACTGGGACGAGCTGCCCCGCTGGTCGCTGATCGACAAGGCACTCGACCTGGACTGCCCGATGCCGGCCGAGACGTACTCCAGCTCGCCGCACCTGTACACCGAGCTCGACATTCCCGAGGATGCGACGGGCAAGGTCGGCGCTGCGCGGACCAGCACGGGTACCAAGTCCAAGCGGCCTGCCCGGGAGTCCGGCGACGGGCCCAAGACGCCCGAGCGCACCCGCAACGCCAACCGGTCCCGCCGTCGCACGCGTGGCGGCTCGGCTACCGGTCACGTCCCGGCCGCCGACGATTCGGCCGCACCGGCCACGGCGACCGTCGAGAGCGGCGACTCCGCGCCGGCCGGTGAGTCCGGCCATTCGGCACGTCGGCGTCGCCGGCGGCGCCCGCGCAATCCGGCGGCCAACGCCAGCTAGAGCGAGACCACCCGCCACCCAATGGTCAAACCCGAACGCCGCACCAGGGCCGACCTGGTGGCCGCGGCGGCGATCGTCGTGGTCGTCGCCGTCGCCGCCGCCCTGATCTGGTGGACCAGCGATGCGCGTGCCACCATCAGTCGGCCCGCCGCGGCGCCGGTCCCCGACCTGACGAGCGCCCGCGTGGTGCCGACGTCGCTGAACCAGCTGTGGACCGCGCCCAGCGTCAAGACCACCCAACCACTGGTGGTGGAC
>JAOPWF010000753.1 GCA_025965815.1 Mycobacterium sp. | reverse complement strand
CCAGGCGATGGTCCGCGACGTCGTGGAATCATTCACCAACGAGCAACTCGCGAGCGAAGTGACTCGTACCGAGCCAGGCGGGCCACTGGAGGAGAACGTCCCCTTCAAGGAATGTCTCCGCATCGTCCTTAGCGAGGAATGGCACCCCCTCTACGCCGAACGTGACCTGACCTCACAGGAGACGGCCCCGCCTTCCTGACACTCATCGGCGGCTCGCGGCGTTAGATCAGTTCTGTGCGCTCAGCGGCCGCCGGACACACATCCGACGCCGTCGATGCAGAGGTTGGCTCCGCCCGGACCGGCCGTAGCGCCAGCACCCGGAACGGCGACGTTGGCGCCGCCCTGATCAGCCGCTGCCTCGGCACCCGGAACCGCGACGTTCGCGCCGCCCTGATCAGCCGCTGCCTCGGCACCCGGAACGACGACGTTGGCGCCGCCCTGATCAGCTGATGCGTCAGCGCCCGGGACGGCGACATCTGCGCCTCCCGGGCCGGCCGAACCGCAGGCCGGGCCGTTCACGTCAACACACGGGGGCGGCGGATCGTCGGCTAGATAGGTCGTCGCGCCCGCTGTCGGGCCGGTCAAGACGGCGTCGACAACTGGTGCTGCGGCGATGGCCGTCGCAGCCGCGCTGACCAGAAGGAATCGCGTCATAAGTTCAGTTTTCACAAACATGCCAGTCGAGTACCACATGAGCACGGTCGTGAAACCCTGAAACGCGGACGGCGGAGCGGTTCTCACAGGGTGCCCTCGCTCATTGACCCACTCAAGCCGCCCCATGGTCTGGCCTTCGACCGCTACGCGCCACCGCGGATCTACCGGCATGTCATGCTCAGCGGCCGTCTCCGACCCGAACAGATATGAGCGAAAGGGTGCGAGCTACCCGCAGGGTCGCCGCCGTACGGAAAAAGATGCCTGGCGCTCTGACGCTTTAGTGTCAACGGGCCGTTGAGGATTCGTGGTTGCGGTGTCGGTGCGCGAACACGCCGGCGCCCACGATGGAACGCCGCGGAGATCGTCGACAAGAAGATCGCCTGCTGCTCATCGGAGTCGAAGGCCATCAGCACCAGAATCGCGACAATGGTCGCGATGACCACGATGGTCGGGTAGGGAAACAACCACATCTTCACTGGGGCGCGCTCCCCGGCCGACCGCATATTGCGACCCAACACTAACTGACTCACCGCGATGGCGAGGTAGACGAACAGCGCGACCGCACCGCCGGTCGCCAGCAGGTAGGCGAAAATCTTCTCCGGCGACAGGTAGTTGCCGATTACCGCGAGGAATCCCACCACCATTGAGGCCAGAACGGCCACCCCACGGCACCCCATACCGGTCAAATTGCGCACCGCCTGTGGCGCGTCGCTGCGCTCGCCCAGGGAGAACAACATCCGGGACGCCGTGTAGAGCGCCGAATTCAGGCACGCGGCCACCGCGGTGAGGATCACCAGATCTATGATTGAGTCTGGATCCAGGGATCCCGATCGCCTCCAGCGTCGACTGGTAGGACCCGTTCTCGAGTTGGTCGTAGGGCATCAGCGCGACGATCACCAAGATCGACCCGATGTAGAACAGCGAGTTTCGCCAGATCACCGAGTTAACGGCTTTGCTGATACCGGCGGACGGATTCGGTGACTCGGCGGCGATGGTGACTATCTCGGTGCCCATAAACGAGAACATCGTGATCAACATGGCCGCGATGATGGCGCCGAATCCGTTGGGCGCGAAGCCGTCCGGCTGCCGCAGATGTTGAACTCCGCTCACCTCGGAATCGGGAATGAGGCCGAAGATGGCGGCCACGCCGATGCCGACGAACGCCACGATGGCGACGACTTTGATCAGTGCGAACCAGAACTCGAATTCGCCGTAGTTGCCCACACTTGCGAGGTTCGTGATGGTCAGCAGCAGCGTGACCGCGAGCGCCCAGAACCATTGGGCGCGCCACCTATCAGATTGGAGAGGATCTCAGCGGCCGCCGTCGCCTCGACCGGAATAACGAGCCGGCTCGTCCCACCCTCAAGGGCGGCGGCGCCGACCCCCTGTCGGTGTTTCCGGGCGAAAAAGCAGCCATCGGAAGCCGCGCCTTGCGTTTCGGGCGATCGAGGTCATGCCCCGCCGTCCGCGATGTGTCAGCATGGAGACGTGATCACACGCCCGATCGCCCGTTTCCTTGGTGCTGCGGTTGTGACAATGTGGGCGCTGCTGAGCGCACCCGTCCCATCCGCGTCCGCCCAGCCGTGCCCCGACGTCGAGGTGGTGTTCGCTCGCGGGACCAACGAGCCACCTGGTGTTGGTGGGGTAGGACAGGCATTCGTGGACTCGCTGCGCTCGCAAGTTGGTGCAAAGTCGGTAGACGTTTACGCGGTCAACTACCCTGCCACCACCGATTTCCCCACAGCCGTCGACGGCATTTATGACGCGAGCGCGCATGTCAAGTACGTGGCAGCGACCTGTCCGAAAACCAGGATGGTGCTCGGCGGATTTTCCCAAGGCGCGGCCGTGATGGGCTTCGTCACCGCCAATGTAGTGCCGGTCGGGGTAGTTGCTGCAAACGTACCCAGCCCGATGCCGCCTGATGTGGCGGACCACGTTGCCGCGGTAGCCCTCTTCGGAAAACCGTCGGACCGGTTTATGAGCGCGATCGGCCAGCCGCCCGTCGCGATTGGCCCGCTGTATGCGGCCAAGACCACCAACCTGTGTGCTGACAACGACCCGGTTTGCTCTGACGGCGGGGACTGGGCCGTGCACGGTCTGTATGCGGTGGACGGGATGGTCGGCCAGGGCGCAGCTTTCGCCGCGAGTCGTCTCTAGCCGAGCTTCGGGGGACACCGGCGGTGCGTTGTCACTGTGCGCCAACTCCGTTAGGCCAGGCCTCCGCAGCCTCACGCCCCGCCCCTACGGCATGAATACTCAAACCCTGCACACTCTGAAATACGCTGTGCAACAGTGAAGGTCCGCTCATAGCCTTCACCGCGAATCTCGGAGCGGCCGGGAAAGGTAGGGGTGGTTGGGTGGTTAGCTTTTGCTGCGGCTCGCCTGCGCCAGGACCGTGTTCAGCAGCCCTCGCCACCTGGCGATCCGGTCTTGGTCGATGACCGCGTAACGCTTGACGAGTTCCGGATCCGGTGGTGGCGGCATTGGTGCGACGGGCAAGTAGCCGTCGACGGGAACCAACGAGCGCGCCCCGGCGACGAGGTCGCCAGCCAACAACGACCTGGTGCCGAGCCCACAAGCGAAGCGCATCTCCGGCAGCGCGCCGGCCAACGCGAGCCCGGCGGACAAACCGATGCTCGTCTCCAGTGCTGACGAGACTACGCAGGGCAGTCCACAAGCCTCGGCGACGACCAACGCGCGCCGCACTCCGCCCAGTGGCCCGCAGGTGAGGACTGCTACGTCCGCGGCGTCGGCCAGCGACGCCCGCAGCGGAGCCTCGGCGGGGCCCGTAGACACGCTGGCGGCGACCCGAACGTCGACTTTGGATCGGACGGCGGCCAGCTCCTCGAACGTGCGGCAAGGCTGCTCGACGTATTCAAGGCCGCCGGCCGCCTTCGCCAGCGCCGTGATCGCCACCACGGCAGTGTCGATGTCCCACGAGCCGTTGGCGTTACAGCGAATCGCGCTATCCGAGCCGAGCGCGTCACGCACCGCCTTTAGTCGAGCGATGTCTTCAGCGAGCGAGCCCTGGTGTTCGGCAACCGTGACCTCCGCGGTGCGGCACCCGGCGTTCACGGCGATCTCGTATGCCTCGGTGTGATCTACGGCTGGCACTGTGACGGCGACCGGAACCCGTCCGCGCACCGGGTCAGGCCATCCGACCGTGCCGGCCTCGATTGCCGACGTGAGCCACCGCGCGGCCTCGCGGGCGTCGCGGTCGCCGTATGGGCTGAACTCACCCCAACCCTGCGGACCTTCGATCAGCATGCCTTCGCGCATGCTGACGCCGCCGAACTTGCCGATCATGGGTATGGCGAAGACCGGCGCGTCGTCGAAGTCGATCAGTGTTTTCACTGGCGATAAAGCTAGCGGGTCCTTCGCCCTCGGGGCCGACTCCCTGCGTAACGGGGTAGCGCCGGTCGCCGGCGGACCTGCGGTGCGGAAGGATGTGCGGTCGGGGTGCCCGGTCAACGTGTCGCTGGAGATCTTCGGCGACCGCTGGACGCTTCCCGTCCTGCGCGTCATCATCTTCGCTGGCGCCAGGCCCTTCCGTGAGCTGCTCAGTGGCCCCGAGCGGATCTCGTCAAACATCCTGTCGGACCGGCTCGCCGCGCTCGTCGAGCACGGCCTGCTCACCAAGGCCGACGATCCCTCGCACAAGCAGAAGGTGACCTACAGCCTTACCGAGCAGGCGATCGAACTGGTCCCCGTCCTTGCCCAGCTCAGCGCATGGCCGGATGGCGGGTGCCGCACCGATTCTCGCCGCGATGATGTCGGCGCTCGTGATTCAATTCCGGGCCCAGAGGGTTGCCGGTCGACTACCGCGGGCGCGGAGCCTTCTGCCCCGTTAGGCTTGCGTCGTGGGGCGCGTTGGTCGACCGAGGGAACGTCGGGTTCTGCGCCGAGCCGCCGACCAGGCTCTCACGATTCCTACGTTTCAGCAGCCTGTTGACGTCGCACCGGCCCAGGAGAGCTCTGCACCACTCGCATATGAGCCAGGCGATTACGACTTCGATGACCGGTGGGTCGACCCGGGCGACAGCGAGGGGTGGTTCGGCCACGTGGGGGTTGCTGAGTCGGCCTCGCTGGGCGTCGATGAGCTCTTGCGGGATCGACCGGACGACAACTGGCGGGACGA
>JAOPWF010000746.1 GCA_025965815.1 Mycobacterium sp. | reverse complement strand
TTGCCGCGCTGTACTTCGCCCAGCGCCCAGCGCAATTGGCGCAGCGGGTCGGCGATGGACATCGCGACCAGCACGGTCCCGGACAGCCCGATGACCAGAGCGGCGATCGCCAGCAGCAGGATCGGGGTGGTCAGCCGGTCGGCGGAGGCGGTCAGGATGGAGAACTTACTGGCCACCAGGGCCAGCACGATCGCCAGCACCGGCACCCCGGTGGACAGTACCCACGTCAGTACCTGGCGCAGGATCACCCCCGGCGCCCGGAAGTTCTCCGGCACGCCGCCGCGCAGGGCGGCCACGGCCACCGGGCGCAGCACCCGCTCGGACTGCAGATAGCCGATGATCGCGGTGGCCGTCGCGCCAAGTCCAGTCGCGACCGCGATGACCGGGGCCGAATGGCTGGCGACCGGCCAGCTGGCGACGATGAATACCACGCCGCCGAGCAGCCAGTTGGTGGCGCTGATCAGGGTGCGGTAGATCGGCATCCGCAGCGCCCGGGTGCGGACCAGCTCGGTGGCGGTGGGGTCAGTGCTGGTGAGCAGGCCGTCGTGGCGTTGCCACCGGATGACGGGCACCAGCAGCCGCAGGCTCAGATAGGCACCGACGGTGAACGCCACGAACAGGAAACCGAGGAACACCGCCAGATTGAAGGCAGGCAGGTCCTGTAGCTGGACCCGGTCCTCCGGAGGCAGGCCGAAGCGCAGAAAGCCCAGCACGAACAGGGCGCCGATGATGTCGGCCTGCAGCATGCCCAGCGAGAACACCGGCCAGGGCGTACGCGCCACCCACCGGACGAATGCGCTGATTCGCCCCATCGGTGCGGCCTGACTGCTCACATGATCACCGTATCGGGCGATGGTGACCTGTAGAGCGGCTGTGCGGGCCTCGTGTCGCCCCGACTACTACTGTTAGTCCTGATGTCCGGGGTTTTCGCGCGCTTGGTGGGTCAGGGCGCCGTCGAGGCGGAGCTGTTAGCTGCGGCGGAGGCGGCGCGCGGTGATTCGACTCACAATGCCGTCACCACCGGCACCATGACCCATGCGTGGCTGATCACCGGGCCGCCCGGATCGGGCCGGTCGATCGCCGCGCTGTGCTTCGCGGCCGCGCTGCAGTGCACGTCGGACGGCGTTCCGGGGTGTGGGGAATGCCGCGCCTGCACGACGACGATGGCCGGAACGCACGCCGATGTGCGCCGGATCATCCCGGAGGGGCTGTCCATCGGCGTGGACGAGATGCGGGCCATCGTGCAGATCGCGTCGCGGCGCCCCAGCACCGGGCGCTGGCAGATCGTGCTGATCGAGGACGCCGACCGGTTGACCGAGGGTGCCGCCAACGCGCTGCTGAAGGTGGTCGAGGAGCCGCCGCCGTCGACGGTGTTCCTGCTGTGCGCGCCGTCGGTGGACCCCGAGGACATCGCGATCACGCTGCGGTCCCGCTGCCGCCATGTGGCGTTGGTGATGCCGCCGGTGGACGCCATCGCGCAGGTGCTCATCGACACCGACGGGCTGGCCGCCGACGAGGCGCACTGGGCCGCTTCGGTCAGCGGTGGACACGTCGGACGGGCGCGCCGGCTCGCCACCGACGAGGAGGCTCGGCGGCGCAGGCAGCGGGCGTTGGCCCTGGCGCGCGACGCCGCGACGCCGTCGCGGGCCTATGCCGCCGCCGAGGAACTGGTCGCGACGGCAGAGGCCGAGGCCAAGGCTCTGACGGTGGACCGCAACGAGGTCGAGACCGAGGAACTGCGCACGGCGCTGGGTGCGGGCGGCACCGGCAAAGGCACGGCGACCGCGCTGCGGGGTGCCACCGGTGCGATCAGAGACCTTGAGAAAAGACAGAAGTCACGGCAGACCCGCGCGTCGCGCGATGCCCTGGACCGGGCGCTGATCGACCTGGCGACGTACTTCCGCGACGCGCTGCTGGTGTCGTCGAATGCGGGCGACATCCGGGCGAACCACCCCGACATGGCCGAGCGGGTCGCCGCGATGGCCGCGCACGCACCACCCGACCGGCTGCTGCGCTGCATCGAGGCGGTACTGGAGTGTCGGGAGGCGCTGGCGATCAACGTCAAGCCCAAGTTCGCCGTCGACGCGATGGTCGCCACCGTCGGCCAGGCACTGCGCGACTGACTTGGGTGGGTGCTGTGGCCTGCCGTAGACTTCGTCCCGCCCGGCTGAGGCCGGCGCGCCGCCTTAGCTCAGTCGGCAGAGCGTCTCACTCGTAATGAGAAGGTCCCGGGTTCGATTCCCGGAGGCGGCTCCGATCAGACCGGCGCGAGGAATCCAACGGGCCCGGAGGCGATACACACCGCCAGCGCGGCGGTATTGGCGCGGACGTTGATCGCGTTCCCGGCTCCGGACAGCCGGACATAGACCCGGTTGAGGCCAGGCCGGACCGGCACCTTCGTCTCGTTGCCCTCCAGCAGCGACATTGTCATGGAGCCGTCGCTGTTGGCGAGGTAGTTGATCTCCGCGGTCCAGTCCGCGGGGAGCAGCGGACCGTCGAGCGGCATCCGCACCGGAACGTCGGGCTGGACGAAGTAGCCACACTGCGGCGCCGGCCCTGGCACGATGGTCCGCACCCAGGTCACCTTGGCGTCCACCAGTCGGCCACTGGTGTCGAGCATTCGTAGTTGGCTTGTGGCCGACCCGAACTCGGGCCGATCGCGCAGCAGCGCGAACATGTGTCCGGCCAGATTCTCCGGCCACGCCACCCGTTGCAACACCAACGGGTCCACTTCCTGCTCCAGCATGGGGGCATCCGAGGCGCCGTGAGCGGCTGCCAGCCCCGCCTCCGCGTTCTGCAGATACGGCTGCGCCGGGTTGTCGCGCCAGATGGTCGTGAAGGTGGCGGTCGAGTAGAGACTGCTGGCCACGAATGCCAGTGCGACGGCGGCGGTTACCGCCGTGCGCGCCTTCGAGGCGTCAAGCCACTGTGACGTCTCGCGGTTGGGCGCACAGAATGCGACCGCGGCCAGCAGGGCCAGCACCACGACGAGGTCGGGCAGGTAGCGCAGCGTCTGCGCGAGTTCCAGCGCGGTGAACCGCGACGAGCGCATCAGGTAGATCGGCACCTGGCAGGCGATCGCATATCCCGCCGCGACCAGCCACACCACGCCGATGCGCTGCTTGCGGATCAGCGACACCGCCAGCAGCGCGGCCACCGCAATCCAGCCGAGCGCCATCACCGCCGCCGGCGGGGTGGCCCACGGCGACGCCGGTGCCCAGCGTTGCCATTCCCACGGTCCGCCCACCAGGCCAGGGACGATGCCGTGCGTGACGGAGCGGCGCAGCAGGTCCCACGTCATCGGCAGGTCGGAACTCCAGCGCTGTTGGTCGACGACGACGAGGTAGAGGACGATCCACGCGGCCGTCAGCGCGAGCGATCCGGTCCACAACCGGATGCCGCGGCGCCACACCGTCTTGATGGCCGCCCGGTCGCCCGTGACGTGCGCCAGCAGCGTCGTGATGGCGAACGCGACGAACGGGATCACCGCGGACTTCTCGAAGAACAGCAGGCCGCCGAAGAAAACCAGCAACGCGGTCACCGCATAGCGCTGGTTGCCGGTGCGCACCAACAGGATCGCGTCGGCCGTCACCCAGGCTAGCGCGGCGAGCATCGGCACCGAGTTCAGCGCGGCGGCCCACCAGGCGAATCCCGGCACGCCCAGCGGAGTGAACAGCGCGAAGGTCAGCGGGATCAGCAGCACCGGCCGCCAGCCGAGGATGACGTGCAGCGCCCACAGCAGCGCCAGCGACGCCAGCAGCTGCAGGACCACCAGGCTGATTGCCGGCCCGATCCAGTTCAGCGGCGCCAGCCGGGTGATGCCGCCGGCGATCAGGAATGCCCCGGGCATCACATGGCCGTCGTGGTCGTCGAACAGGTACGACGGGGACAGCAGGCCCTGGGTGCCGGCGCGACCGGTCAGGATCAGATCGTCCCAGTAGAAATAGCCGCGGAATGCCAGCACCGCGCGGATGGCGAGCTGCACCGCGATCAGTGCCACGGCGACCAGAGCGACCCAGGAGATGCGGGTCTGCCGGACTGCCATGCGTCCTTTCTGCTGGTCGGCGATTCGCCTCGACTGTACGGGTTGGGTCAGCAACGGCCCAGCCGCCGTCGGTATGGTGAGCCGATGCGCACACTGGTGACGGGGGCAGCCGGTTTCATCGGATCAACGCTGGTAGATCGACTACTGGCGGACGGGCACGCCGTCGTCGGCGTGGACAATTTCAGGTCCGGCCGCGTCTCCAACCTCGACAAAGCCCACCAGCATCCGGACTTCGAGTTCGCGAAGGCCGACATCGTCGATGCCGACCTCATCGCCCTGCTGGCCGAAAGTCAGCCCGAGGTGGTGTTTCACCTCGCCGCGCAGATCGACGTCCGCCACTCGGTGACCGACCCGCAGTTCGACGCCTCGGTGAACGTCGTCGGCACCGTCCGGCTCGCCGAGGCCGCACGTCGTGCGGGCGTCCGCAAAATCGTGCACACGTCCTCCGGCGGGTCGGTCTACGGCACCCCGTCCTCCTACCCGACCAGCGAAGAGGTTCCCACCGACCCGGCGTCGCCGTACGCCGCCGGCAAGGTGGCCGGCGAGGTCTACCTGAACACCTTCCGCCATCTCTACGGCCTGGAGTGCTCGCACATCGCTCCGTCCAACGTCTACGGCCCCCGGCAGGACCCGCACGGCGAGGCCGGCGTGGTGGCGATCTTCTCCCAGGCGCTGCTGTCAGGTAAGCCGACGAAGGTCTTCGGCGACGGATCCAACACCCGTGACTACGTGTTCGTCGACGACGTGGTCGACGCCTTCGTCAAGGCATCCGGCAAGGCCGGGGGAGGGCTGCGGTTCAACGTCGGCACCGGCGTGGAGACCTCCGACCGCCAGCTGCACTCCGCGGTCGCCGCCGCGGTGGGCGCCCCCGACGAACCCGAGTTCCATCCGCCGCGGCTCGGCGATCTCAAACGGTCGTGCCTGGACATCAGCCGCGCCAACGAAGTCCTGGGCTGGCAACCGCAGGTCATGCTCGACGACGGCGTGCGCCGCACGGTGGCCTACTTCAAGCAGCTACCGGACTGACTCCCCAGCCTGGTCCGGCGTCCGCGCACCCTCCAACGCGACCGCGCGGGCCAGCCGCGCGTACCGCACCTCCAGGTCCTTGAACCGCATATAGGTGCTCATCGTGGTGAACGCGAACGCGATGATCAGCGCGTACTCCAACAGATCGGCGCCGCGCGCGACGCCGAGCCAGTTCGCCACCACGGTGGTGTCGTCGGGCCGAATGATCGCGTAAACGGCGGCCAGCACGAACAACACGTAGCCGACCTTCACCCAGGCACGAGACTTCGGGCTGCGGCGCGACCGCAGCAGGTACACCAGCAGCGCGACAACTGCCACGATCAGCAGCGCCTGGATCCAGTTCATCGCGGCATCCTCCCTCGCAGGAACCCGTCGAAGAGGATGTTGACGCCGTTGAGCAGCGGCTGACCCTTCGATTTCGAGTAGTCCGTGTACAGGATCTCGACCGGCTCTTCTGCTACTTGCCAATGGTTTTCGTAGGCCATGGCGATGAATTCGCTGGCGTGGCTCATCCCGCTCATGGTGATGTTCAGCGCGTCGGCCACCCTCCGGTTGAAGACCCGTAGCCCGTTGTGCGCATCGGACAGGCCGAGCTTGCGGGTGCGCCGGCTGAGCAGCACCGCGGTGCGCAGCACAATCCGCTTGACCAGCGGCGTCCGGCTCACTCCCGGCTCGGCGAACCGGCTGCCGATGACGATGTCGATGTTGTCGGCGGTCAGCCGATCGATCATCCGGATGACATCCTTCACGCGGTGCTGCCCGTCGGCGTCGAAAGTGGCGAACACCTGCGCGCCCGGGCGGCTGCGGGCGTACTCGACACCCGTCTGGATCGCCGCGCCCTGCCCCAGGTTGACCGGATGACGCACGACGTGGGCGCCCGCGCGCAGCGCTATGTCGGCGGTGCCATCGCGGCTGCCGTCGTCGACACACACCACGTGCTCGAACACGGAGCGGATGTCGGCGATGACGTCGCCGATGACACTCGCCTCGTTGAAGGCGGGCACGACGATCCAGACGTCGGGGTAAGGCGTATCAATGCCCACAAAATACACGAAATACGATGTCACAGGCGGTGCCGCGCGGTCTATATGTCGCGGCCGGTGCCGCTCCGGCGCTCAGCCCCGAACCCGGGCAAGCGCAGCCAGGTGCACGGCAATTCCCAGCATCGGGCCGCACAGCAGGGCGACCACGGTGCGGGTTTCCAGCTCGAACGGCAGCAGCAGTAACAGCGCCGACAGCACCGTCGCGCCGACCCAGCCGAGTGAATAGGCACGGTGCAGGGCGGCTGCCACCGTTGCCGCGCCGGTCAGCGTCAGCAGCGCGATCGCCACCGCGGCCGTCGTCAGCCACGCCAGCAGCGCCCCGTCGGCCCGGTAGTCGGGCCCGAAGGCGGTCCGCAGCAGCCAGGGGCCGAACACCCAGGCGATCAGCACGCCGAGTGCGCCGACGCCGGCAACGACCGCCGCCGGCATCGCCAGCGCCCGCAACCGCTCGCTGCGCTTGTCGACGAAGTGGGCGATCAGGTTGCCCTGCATCGCGGTCAGCGGCACCAGCAGCGGCGCGCGGGTCAGGGTGACCGCGAGGATCACCACCCCGCCGGTGGCGCCCAGGTCGCCCGAGGTCGCCTTCAACAGCACCGGGAAACCCATCACCAGGATCGCGCTGGCACCCGACGCCGCCACCGAGTGGCCCGCGCCGCGCAGGAACGTCGCGGTACCCCCGGGGGTCATCAGGCGGGCGGCCGCCCGCGTGGTCGGCGACGCGATCAGCATGATCAGCCATGCCACCGCCCCCACAACGGTGGCCCACAGGTACCCGACCAGACCGCAGCTCAGCAGGAACGTCGCGACCGCGACGGCTACCCGCATGGCGGCGTCGGTGACCATCAACAGCCCGTACTGCGTCCAGTGGCCCAGACCCGCCAGCATGCCGAGCAGCGTGGCGTGCAGGCAGAATCCGGCCAGCCCCAGACTGAGCAGGATGACGCTCAGCAGGCGCGACTCGACGAAGACGTGGCCCGACCACAGCGGTGAGGTGCCCGCGATCACCGCGGCGGCCACGATGCCGACCACCGCGGCCACCCGCATGGGTCGTGTGCGCGGGCCGTCGACCATCTCGGTGTAACTGGCCGACCGCACCTCCCGGGTGGCTTCCTGCAACAACCCGTTGGCGGCGCCGGTTACCAGGCCGAACGCACCCCAGAACACGCCGAACACCGAGAATCCGGCCGGTTCGAGGTCGCGTGCGGCGAGGTAGAGCACCGTGTAGCCGCACAGCGCGGTGAGCGCGGTGGCCACGCCGACCCGGACGACGCTGCTGCGCGTGACGGGACCGGTGGTGGGGACGCCGGCGTCCGTCACAGCTCCCTGCTCAATGCCGGGACATCCGTCGAGTACAGCCACGCCTCCCACAACGGGCGCAGCGACACCTCCGCGTAGTTGGCCGCAAGGCCGGTGAAGTCGTCGGTGACGACCGTGCTGTGGCGGTATCGGGTCGTCCAATCCCGCAGCAGCGCAAAGAAACTCTCGTCTCCGATGACGCCGCGCAGCACGTGCAGGCTCAGCGCGCCGCGCTTGTACACGCGGTCGTCGAACATGTCCCGCGGGCCCGGATCGGCCAGCAACAGATCGTGCCGCGATTCGCGCAGTCGCTGGTGGTAGCGCCGCGCCAGTTCGTCGGCACTTGCCTCGCCGCTGTGCTCGGACCACAGCCACTCGGCGTAGCAGGCGAACCCCTCGTGCAGCCAGATGTCCCGCCAGCGGCGGGCGGTCACCGAGTTGCCGAACCACTGGTGGGCCAGCTCGTGGGCGATCAACCT
>JAOPWF010000739.1 GCA_025965815.1 Mycobacterium sp. | reverse complement strand
GAAACGAGCCTCTCGAGGAAAGTCCTCGCGCCATCCAGCCCACAGCACATCGGGCCAGACAAATTCGCCTCGGTGCTCGCTGCCGCGCAGGCATAGTTCATCGGCGTGGGCATACAGCAGACCTGCGGCCTCTCTCTTGCTTGGTTCCGTCGACGCGGATCTGAGGACCTCCCCGATCAGCCAGACGGCTGTCTCGGGATCAACCTTCTCATCCGTCCAGGCCGCGCTGAGGGTTCTCATCGCGATAACGGGATGGCCCAGATGAATCAAGGCCGCCAGACTTCCGGCGACGCGCGCCTTGGGCGCATAGGTTCCGTCGGAGACCGTCAGCAGTTCCAGACAGTCAACGACAGTGTCGAGGGTCTGTCGCTTTTCGGCCGCGTCCTTAGCCACGTCATTGCGAGCCTCGACATCCTGCTGAAACGCCAGTGTCCGGTCGTTTTGCGCCTTGCCGAAAAGGAGACCCACGAGCGTGGCACTGGTCGCCAGCGCAGAAGCGATGAACGTCCAAAGTGCTTTGTAGAATGCGTCATCGGGAGGCCCGCCGGTGAAGACTTTTGAGCGGACGAGCAGGAAGCCCATCAGTACAAGCGCCACCACGATGAGTAGGGCGAGAAGCGCATAAGCCACCCGAGTGACCGAGAGAACCCGAGTGACCGAGAGAAAAGGACGGCCGCCTGTCCGCGACAGCGCTGGCGAATCACTGCTCATTTATCGGCTCGCTCGACAGTAGGAGATCCACTGTAAATCACCTGACACTTCCAGACCGGCAGATCCGCAGCGGAGTTGCGATAGACCGGGAGCCTTTTTATGGCGGCGCGGGGTATCACGTCGTGCGAAACGCGCGCATTGGTGTTGCTCACCGGATAGCTAAACGATCCGTCAGCCCTTCTCGTCGCGGCGTCAACCCCGCCGTCCAGGGGCGGATCCTCGCGCCACTCGGGCTCGGGTGGCTGGTTGTCGACTGGTTCCGTCGCTGATCCCTCTCTGTGGTTAAGTTCACGAGCCGCGCGGTCACGCAACGCCGTGGCTGACTGGCTCTGGATGCGACCAATAAGATAGGAAATGCAATGGACGACGAGCCGACGATCACCCCGCGCATCGGCACTGAGGTCGGCGATGTGATGGAATTCGAGTCCCCGACTGCTACCACCTCATCACTGGCAAATACCCGAACAAATCCCCCGATGGATATGGCCTCGTGTTCGAACCCTTTCCCACCTGGCGGATGGTCGATGGCCAATTGGTGTCGATGACACAAGACGAAGCCCTGCGGGCGTACGGTGACCGCCCCCTCGACTGACCACCGGAGCCACGTCGTAGCGGCTCATGGCTGGCCCCCTTTCCAGCAAATCGCTGAGCCTAATAGTCCGGCGTGCGTAGACCCTCAACAAGGTGTGCGTCGGCGCCGCGAACCATCGCGCCAACCCTGTAGCTAACAGGTGCGCGCCCACCTCGTGGCGGCGCGAACGCGGCGTCCGGGGGCGTATCTAGGGCGTACCGAAGGCGTACCGACACCGTACGGGCAACGACGGAAATAGCGTTCTACCAGGTAGTTTATTCGTTTTCGCTAACTGTTGTACCTGGTCGCTGACGTCTCAAATAGGGACTCATAATCCGTTGGTCGCGGGTTCGAGCCCCGCCCGCCCCACTTCAGAGGACCGGAACCGGCTGAGATAGTATTTGCGTATGAATGCAGATACGGGTGGATGTCGTCGACGGTTGCCCTTGGATCAGGTGGATCTGGTGGTCGAGGTGTTCCGGATGCTCGCCGATGCCACCCGCGTTCACGTGTTGTGGGCGTTAGTCGGCCGGGAAATGTCGGTCAACGAACTGGCCGAGTACGTCGGTAAACCGGCTCCGTCGGTGTCCCAGCATCTGGCGAAGCTGCGGATGGCACGGCTGGTCCGCACCCGCCGCGAGGGCACCACGATCTTTTACACCCTGGAGAACGACCACATCGGGCAACAGGTCACCTATGCGGTGAACAACGCCGAACACGCCGTCCCTGGGGTTCCCGGTCATCACCGCGGCACCGACGAGCTGCGAACACTGCACCCTGACACCGCTTGGGGTCCCGGACCGGCGCGACAGCGAGGATAGGGGGCATGACTCACGACGCGAAGCACATCACCACGGGTCACCGTCACGACGACGCGGACGGTCATAGTGACGACCATGGGCATGTCCATGGCCGCGGCGGCAAGTTCGGCGCGGCGCTGCGCGAGGTGTTCGCACCACATAGCCATGACGCCTCCGACAGCATCGACGGGGCGCTCGAATCCAGTGTCGCCGGCATCCGTGCGGTGAAGATCAGCCTGCTCGCGCTCGGCGCCACCTCTGCAGCCCAGCTGGTGATCGTCGTGATCTCGGGCTCGGTCGCGTTGCTCGCCGACACCATCCATAACTTCTCTGACGCGCTGACCGCGATCCCGCTGTGGATTGCGTTCGCGTTGGGGCGACGCGCCGCCACCCGCCGCTACACCTACGGCTTCGGCCGCGCCGAAGACCTCGCCGGCCTGTTCGTGATCGCCATGATCACCTTGTCCGCCGCGGTCGCCGCAATCGAATCGGTGCGCCGCCTGATACACCCGGTCGGAATCGAACACGTCGGCTGGGTCGCCGCCGCCGGGCTCGTCGGATTCATCGGCAACGAACTCGTCGCCCTCTACCGCATCCGCGTCGGCCGCCGCATCGGCTCGGCCGCCCTCGTCGCCGACGGACTCCACGCCCGCACCGACGGATTCACATCCTTGGCGGTCCTTCTCGGCGCCGGTGGTGTCGTCCTCGGATTCCCGCTCGCCGACCCGATCGTTGGACTGCTCATCACCGTCGCCATCCTCGCCGTCCTACGCACCGCGGTGCGCGACGTGTTCCGCCGACTCATGGACGGCGTGGACCCCGCACTCGTCGACGCCGCCGAAGCAGCCCTGGCCGCCGAACCCGGGGTCAAAAGCGTCCGTAGCGTGAAGATGCGCTGGATTGGACACCAACTCCACGCCGACGCCGAACTCGACATCGATCCCGCCACCAGCCTCACTGACGCCCACCAAATCGCGCACCACGCCGAACACACTCTCACCCACGCCGTGCCGAAACTGTCCACCGCCCTCATCCACGCCTACCCAACAAACAGCACCGGCTAGCCCCTGCAAATACATCGCCAAAGCGGCTGCGCCCCAAGAAGTAACAACAACTAAGCCTCCGTCAGCGGGATATTCGCAGGACATCATCAACCGGCGGACTGCTCGGGCACGCCCAACGTGGGCCCTTCGAAGCCGTCGATGTTGGTGCCCGTTCGAACATGCGGGCCCCGCGGGTGCCCGGCGGTTTCCTCTCCTGGCGGATGTTGACCGTCGAGCCCCTGCGGGTTGACGCTTCCGTGCTAGGTCTGGGCGAGCATGCCTCGCATCTGATTGATTTCGGCTTGCTGGTTGGCGATGATCTTCTGCGCGAGGCTCTTGGCGTCGGGATTGGTGCCGGCGGCCAGTTCGGTGTTGGACATTGTGACGGCACCGGAGTGGTGGTCGATCATCATCTGCAGCCACATGCGGTCGAAGTCCTTCCCGGACAGGGCTTTCAGCGTGTTCATCTGATCGCCCGTCATCATTCCGGGCATGCCGTCCGTCTGCCCGGAGTCAGTGGGGGCGGGTTTCCCGAAGCTCTGCAGCAACGCTGCTATCTGCTCCATCTCCGGAGCCTGCGCTTTCTCGATGTTTGCGGCCAGGGCGATCACCTGCTGATTATGTGAGCGGCCAGGAACCAGTCGGGCCATCTCCACCGCCTGAGCATGGTGGGGATACATCATCTGCAGGAACGTCACATCGGCGTCGTTGTAATCGGTGCGCGCCGCGGCCGAAGCCGACGGCGATGCCGAGCCCCCGTGGTCCATTCCCGGCATCGACCCGGACATGCCGGGCGAGGTCGAGGTGCCCGACGCCGGCGACGAGGCAGAGCCGTTGCTTCCGCACCCCGCGGCCAGCAGGGCCACGGCGGCGGCCGCGGCGACGGCGACTTTGAAATAGGTGGTTGAGGTGAACATGGTTGTGCTCCTTGGGAATTGTGGATTGATTGGGTAGCGGACAGGCGAGCGCCGGGCGGCGTTGCTTGAAGGCAACGGGGCCGGAGGTAAATACCTGTCAGATCCGCAGAATCGACAATTCGGGCAAGGACAGCACCGTCCACGGCGGCGCGCGTTGATGCCGCCAATGGTCGTGACGCAGCGGGGACAACGCCTGGCGCACACGGTCTCTACGGATCCGGCACAGCATTGCCACAGCGACCACGAAACCGACGGCGGACATGATGAACACGCAGGCGTGCAGCGTGCTGTGGTGCTTGTCGCAGCCCGGACAGGATCGATCAGCCACGCCGGCCTCGTCGGGGGAGTGGCTGGTGGTCGCCATCTGTGCATGGCCGGCGGCGAGCGCGGTGTCATGGCCGACCGCAAAGATGACCGCGTGCATGGTCACGATGCCCGCCAGCAGCACCAGCAGGAACAGTAGCCGCGTCAACCCCGGTGGTTGGTTCTCAGTGTGCGACTCAGCCACACCCACATCATAGGCGGCATGTCGAACACCCCCAGGGGGTATATGTTCAGCGGGTGCCCGGGAACTCCTACCGTGGCTACCGGTGAAAGGCGGCAGTCATGATTCACGCGATCGGACAAGCGTTGGCACTCGCGGGGTCGATGACCTGGGAGATCCTGTGGGCGTTGATCCTCGGGTTCTTCCTGTCGGCGGTGGTGCAGGCGGTGGTACGCAAGTCGACGATCGTGGGGTTGATGGGCGATGACCGTACCCGCACCCTGGCCGTCGCGGCGCTGTTGGGTGCCGCGTCGTCGTCGTGCTCGTATGCCGCCGTGGCTTTGGCCCGCTCGCTGATCCGCAAGGGGGCGAACTTCACCGCCGCCATGGCCTTCGAGATCGGCTCCACCAACCTGGTCGTCGAACTCGGCGTGATCCTGGCGTTGTTGATGGGCTGGCAGTTCGCCGCCGCAGAGTTCATCGGCGGCCCGATCATGATCGTCGTGCTGGCGGTGCTGTTTCGGTTGTTCGTCCGGTCCCGGACCATCGAGGCCGCCCGCAATCAGGCCGAACGCGGGATCGCCGGATCGATGGAAGGCCACGCGGCGATGGACATCTCCGTCCCGGGCGAGGGACCGTTTTGGCGCCGACTCGCTTCCCGGCCGGGCTTCACTGCGGTCTCACACGTGTTCGTCATGGAGTGGGCGGCGATCCTGCGCGACCTGATCCTGGGCTTGTTGATCGCCGGCGCGATCGCGGCGTGGGTGCCGGATTCGTTCTGGCAGAACTTCTTCCTGACCGACCATCCCACGCTGTCCGCACTGTGGGGACCGATCGTCGGACCGATCGTGTCGATCGTGTCGTTCGTCTGCTCGATCAGCAACGTGCCCTTGGCCGCGGTGCTATGGAACGGTGGCATCAGCTTCGGAGGGGTCGTCGCGTTCATCTACGCGGACCTGCTGATCCTGCCGATCCTCAACATCTACCGTAAGTAGTACGGCGTCAAGATGATGCTGATGC
>JAOPWF010000689.1 GCA_025965815.1 Mycobacterium sp. | reverse complement strand
GTCGGCCACCTCGGCCATCAGCGCCTGCTGCTTCTCGAGATCGGCCATCAGCGTGTCCAGGCCGCGCGCCGAGAGGATCCGGTCGCGGGCCAGCACGTCCAGATCGCCCTCTTTGGGATCTTGTGGCAAATAGCCGATCTCACCGTTGCGCTGCAGCGATCCGGCGTACGGCTCCCCCGATCCGGCGAGGATCCGCATCGTGGTGGTCTTGCCTGCGCCGTTGCGCCCGACCAGCCCGATCCGGTCACCGGGCTGCACCCGCAGCGCCGGTCCGGGCGCGAGCAGCAGCGTGCGGGCGCCGGCGCGGACTTCCAAGTCCGTTGCGGTGATCACGCGGTTGCTCCTGTTGGTTGTCTACTTGTTGTCAGCGGTGGTCTCAGCGCTCGTCCCGGAACACCGCGGGCCGGTGCTCGGCGCGCGCCGCAACGGCCTCTTCGAAGTTGTCGGTGAGCAGGCGCACGTAGAGCTGTCCGAGCCCTTCGGCCTGCATATGCCCCTCCAGGGTAGCGGCGTCCAGTCCGCTCCACAGTGTGCGCTTGGTCAACTCGACGCCGGGACGGGAGAACGCGGCGATGGCGCTCGGCCAGTTCGAAGCAGGTCTCGAGCAGGTCTTCGCCCGCCACCTGGCGCGAGACCAGTCCGATGCGTTCGGCCTCGTCGGCGTCCACGTCGCGGCCGGTGAGCATGATCTCGAACGCCCGCGACGAGCCGATCGCCCTCGGTAGCAGGTAACTCAGCCCGAGTTCGCTGGCGGTCAGGCCGTTGTTGATGCCTGCCGCCCGGAAGTAGGCGTCCGTCGAGGCGATCCGGATGTCGGCCGCCAGCGCCAGGCAGAGGCCGCCGCCGATGGCGGCACCGTTGACGGCGGCGATCACGGGTTGGTGCAATCGGCGCAGCCCCAGGATGACGTCATCGAGCAGCTCCATCGACCGCAGCGCATACGTCGGACGGGTCAGGCCGTCGACGTGGGGTACCGCACCGGCCGACTTGTGGTCGGCGCCCGACGAGAACCCACAACCGGCGCCGGTCAAGACGACGGCCCGCACGGTATTGTCATACGTGAGGTCGTCCAGAACGCCCTTGAGCGGCACCATGACGTCGAACGCCATGGAGTTCATCCGCTCGGGCCGGTTCAGCGTCACCAAGGCGACCTGCGGTCGCGGGTGCTCTACGAGAACGAATGAGTTGTCGCCGGTCACCGGTGCACGGTATCGCGGCCGGATCAGGCCTGCTGCTCGGCTTCCTCGCTGGCGGCGATGGCGGCGTCGATGTCGAAGTCCTTGACCTGCTGGACAAGGTCTTCAAGTGCGGCCGGGGGCAGCGCGCCGGCCTGGTTGAACACCAGCTTGCCTTTCTTGAAGGCCATCAGCGTCGGGATGGACCGGATGTCGGCCGCGGCGGCGAGCTGCTGCTGCGCCTCGGTGTCGACCTTGGCGTGCACGATGTCCGGATGCTTCTCCGAGGAGGCCTGGAAAGTCGGCGCGAAGGCGCGACACGGTCCGCACCAGGACGCCCAGAAGTCCACCAACACGATGTCGTTGTCATTGATGGTGTCGTTGAATTGTTCGGCGGTGATGTCTTGGATAGTCACGCCATTGCTAACGTCGGGAACTGGGCAGATGTTCCAATCTGATCCTCCTACAGGGTGCCCGGCGGCCCGTCAGCGCAAACCGGCCAGGGCGCTGGCGGCGTCGATGCCGGCGAAGTCGTCGAGGTCGTTCGCCCGCGGCCCGGCGCGCGTAGTAGGCGGCGACGTGGCCGCCCGGAACACCGCCGGGCGACGCGCTGCGCGTCATCGGCGCCATCGCGAAACGGTTGGGAATCGTCAGGGAATTCAGCGTCAGCGCGAGAACAAACCGGCCAGGCGTTCGTCATGCACGTCGGGCACAACGCAGGCCACCGCCGCTCGATTCCGGCCGGTGTCTACAGGTGTTTGCGGGCGTAGGCGAAGAAGTGGACGATGCCGGCCGTCAGGGTGTCGGCGTCGCTGTCCGCGTCCAGCGGGGACCACGCGCCGAACGGTGCGTTCCAGAATGGGCCGGTCCTCGGCGTCCACGGTCCCACATAGGCATACGGCTCCGGGTGATAGGAATCGCCGGCGGACACGCCGTAGTTGACTTCGTCCTGCGTGACCGAGACGTCGAAATGTTCCGGCCACAGCACCGGATGCTCTTCGGGTAGAACCGTTTTGAGCGCGTGACCGCCGGCGTACAGACACCGGTAGACGTACTCCGCCTGCGCCCGGTCGATGTCGAGCTCGGCATCGGAGTCCAGCGGGTCGGCGATCTCGTAGAGACCGGTCGGGGGCCCGGCCTGCAACCCGGCAGCCTCGGCGAGCCGGCTCAGCGGTCCCTTCAGCGGGGCCCGGCCGTCCGACCAGTGCAGCTCGGTGCCGTTCACCTCGACTTGCACGGTCGTCCCGGTGAAGCCGTGGGGCCGCACAGCCAGTCGGATCGTGCCCGTGGTCCGGAACTGCGGGCCGGCGATCAGGCTCTCGGCGATCCCGCGCAGCTGGCGGCGGGTGTCGATGAATGCGTCAGCCATCGTGGCGTCCTCTCCAGAGCCAATCGTTATACCCGGAAGCTGTTTCCGGTCCGAGTCCGCTTAAACCAGTGGGCGGTCGCGATTTCCGGGGTCAGGAGGTTCCGCGGCCCAGCTTCTCCGCGAAGTTCTCCAGCGCCTCGCGGGCCGCCGCGAGCGCCGCTTCCACCTCGATGGTGCGGGAGACGTATTCGCCTCCCGCCCCGCCCCGCTGCTCCAGCGCCGGGATGATGAAGTGCCGGAACCGGCGGCGCACCGCCGCCGGGGAGCGGTCCTGGTCCTCGGCGGCCAGGTAGGTCTGTTCGACGAGGTGGTCGATGAGCTCGTCGAGGTGCAGGTCGGTGCGGATCTCACCGTTGTGCTGGCCCTCCCGCAGCACTGGGCCCATCACGTCGACCGCGACACCGTGCACCTGAGGATCGCGCACCGACGTGGAATGTTGGGCGATCAGCGCCGAGATGGACGGGTCGGTCGGCAGGTGATGGGTGGTGTAGATGAGCGCTGCCTCGATCTTGGCGAATACTCCGGCCTTGTCGGCCATCAGGTCCCGGACCGCCGCCACGTGTTTGCGCGATCGCAGCAGCGCCACCTGCACCAGGACCTCCGACATGCTGCCGAGTTGCCGGAAGGCGGTGGCACGCGACACGCCGGCCCGCTTGGCGATGACTTCCATCTGGACCGCGGTGGAACCCCGCTCGGCGATCTCGTCGTCCGCGGCCCGGATCAGCCGACCCCGCACTGTTCCGTCGTCGTAGGAGAGCTCGGCTGCGATGGTCATGGCACTTCGACCCTAGCGACGGCTAGGTGATCGCGCCGGCGATCTTGAGCTCGATGAGCCGGTCGTCGTCGACACCGAGTTCGCGCAGCACGTCGTCGGTGTGCTCGGCGAACTGCGGCGCCCGCGTCAGCGACAGCGGCTCGTCGTCGAACTTGACCGGGTTGGCCACCAGCTTCTGCGGGTTCCCTTCGGCGTCAACGACATCGATGATCCGCCCGTTGGCGGCCAGCGCCTCGTCGTTGGCGAGGTCCCAGCCGTCCTGCACCGGCGCCCACTGGCCGGTGGACTGGTCCAGCAGCCGCTTGCATTCGGCGAGCGTGCGGGAGCCGATCGCGTTGGCGACGAGTGCGAACGCGGCGTCGGCGTTGGCCGCCATCGATTCCATCGTCGCGAAGCGGCCGTCCTCGGCCGCGTCATCGAGACCCATCAGACGGCAGAATTCCGGCCAGTAGCGGCTCGGCTGCAGCATCGACAGCTGGACGAACTTCCCGTCGGAGGTGCGGTACGCCCCGGTGAGCGGATTGCCCGGCGCCTGCGTCTTGCGATCCACCTTGGGCAGCGGTCCGCCGTAGAGCATCGCCAGGTTGACGCTGAACTGCGTGGTCCAGGCGCCGACCGCCAGCAGCGAGACGTCGATGACCGACGGCTCCCCCGTCGTCTGCCGTCCGTACAGCGCCGCGGCCACCGCACCGGCGATCGTCATGCCGCCGATGTTGTCGCCGTAGGCCCCGGAAGGCATGAACGCCGGAGTCTCCGCACCCGGCGGCGTCACCCCGTCCGCGCTGCCGCCGCGCGCCCAGAATGCGGTCGCATCGTAGGCACCCTGGTCGGCGTCGGGTCCCTGCATGCCGAATCCGCTGCCCGCCACGTAGATGATGTCGGGGTTGATTCGTCGGACCTCGTCGACGTCGATGTTCAATTTCGCGCGGGCACCGGGCAGATAGTTGGTCAGGAAGACGTCGCTGCGCCGGATGAGCTCCTCGAGCACCGGCCGGCCCTCGGCGTTGTCCAGCGCCAATCCGACGCTGCGCTTGCCGCGGTTCGGCGCTTCCATAATGGGTGCGAACGACGACCCGGACTTGCTGGCGGCCCGGCCGAGGACCTTGACGAGTCCGCGCTGCGCGTCGCCGGTGACCGGATGCTCGACCTTGATCACGTCGGCGCCCCAGTCGGCGAGCACCGCGCCCGCGGCGGGGACGAATGTGAATTGGGCGACCTCGAGGACGCGGACGCCGGTCATGGGAAGGTGCATCTAGGAAGCGTCCCATCGCAGCGGCAGCGACTTGAGACCGAGTTGTCCGCCGGTCTCCTGTAGCTCCTCGTCGGTGGCCAGCCGGAAGTCGGGGATCCGCTTGTGCCACTCCTCCAACGCGATCTTGAGCTCGCGGCGGGCCAAGTGCGAGCCGAGGCAGCGGTGCGGGCCCACGCCGAAGGCGATGCGGTTGTTCAGCTTACGGCTCAGGTCCACCCGGTGGGCGTCCGAGAAGGCATTCTCGTGGCGGGTCGCGGCGATCAACGGGATGTTGACCATGTCGCCCGCATTCATCGGGCAGCCCTGGATCTCGATGTCGGCCATCACCTTTCGGGCGGGAATCACGATCGCGTAGGCGCGCACCAGCTCCTCGACCGCCGCCGGGATGGAGTCGAGCGACTCGACGATCCGCTGGCGCTGTTCGAGAAGACCTCGGGGTTCTGCATGATCTGCAGAATTCCCTCGTAGTTCACCACCGTCCAGAACCCCGGGCCGAATTCGTTTCGGTACCAGGGAACTGGGCCCGCAGCTCGTCGTACGTGCGCAGCCACGTGCCCTCGGGTCACCGGCGACCATCCCTCCATGCGCGATCACTGTGTTCATCCGACTCAGAAATGAGACGATGAGGACGCACAGTATCACGCGATGGCCCACAGCGTCGAGGCCTGCGTCACAGGGTGGTGCGGGTCAGCTCAGACGGTAAAGCCGAGGGCCCGCAACTGTTCGCGGCCGTCCTCGGTGATCTTGTCCGGTCCCCACGGCGGGTTCCACACCCAATTGATCTTGATGTCGCTGACCAGACCGGCGCCCACCAGCGCGGTGCGCGACTGGTCCTCGATGACGTCGGTGAGGGGGCAGGCCGCCGATGTCAGCGTCATGTCGATCAACGCGACGGTGCCGGCGTCACCCTCTTCCACGTTCAGCCCGTACACCAGCCCGAGGTCCACAACGTTGATGCCCAACTCGGGGTCGACGACATCACGCATCGCTTCCTCGAGATCGGCGAGCATTTCGTCACCCGGTTCTAACTCCCGGGTCGCTTCGCTCCTGCCCTCCGGAACGGCTGTTTCGCTCATCGTCCACCTCCTGTAAGTCCGATTCTGCGCTTGCCCGGCCCACGGCGTCCTTAAACGCCATCCAACCAAGCAGCGCGCATTTCACCCGCGCCGGATATTTCGACACACCGGCGAAGGCGATTCCGTCGCCGATGACATCCTCGTCGCCCGCGACGGTGCCGCGCGAGGACACCATCTCGGTGAACGCCGCGACGGTCTTCAATGCGTCCGGGACGCTGTTGCCGATCACCTGGTCGGTTAGCACCGAAGTCGACGCCTGGCTGATCGAGCAGCCCTGCCCGTCGTAGGAGATGTCGGCGACGGTGTTGCCGTCGGCACTCAACGCCACCCGCAGCGTCACCTCGTCGCCGCAGGTCGGGTTGACGTGGTGCACCTCGGCGCCGTATGGCTCACGGAGCCCGCGGTGGTGCGGGTGCTTGTAGTGATCCAGGATCACTTCCTGATAGATCTGTTCCAGGCGCACGCGGCCTCACGCCCCGCCAAAGAAGTCCACGGCCCGCCGCACGCCGGCGACCAGCCGGTCCACCTCGTCGGCGGTGTTGTACACCGCGAACGATGCCCTGGCGGTCGCCGAGATGCCGAAGCACCGGTGCAGCGGCCACGCACAGTGGTGACCGACCCGCACGGCGATGCCGTCGTCGTCGAGAACCTGTCCGACGTCATGGGCGTGGATGCCGTCGACGACGAACGCGACCGGCGAGCCGCGGTCCGCGATCGACGTCGGACCGATGATGCGCACGCTGGCGACACCCGCCAGCTCGTCCAGCGCGACGGCGACCAGGTCACGCTCGTGGGCCTCGACGGCGTCCATGCCGATCGCACCGAGATACCGTGCGGCCGCGGCCAGCCCGACGACCTGCGAAGTCATCGGGGTGCCCGCCTCGAAGCGTTGCGGTGCCGGGGCGTAGGTGGTGGCCTCCATGGTCACCATTTCGATCATCGACCCGCCGGTGATGAACGGCGGCATCGCCGACAGCAGGTCACGGCGACCGTAGAGGACGCCGATCCCGGTGGGCCCCAACATCTTGTGCCCGGAGAACGCGCCGAAGTCGACGCCGAGGGCGTGGAAGTCGACGGGCTGGTGCGGCACCGACTGGCACGCGTCCAGCAGGGTCAGCGCGCCGACGGCCTTGGCACGGCTGACCAGCTCGGCAACGGGCGCCACCGCGCCGGTGACGTTGGAGTGGTGGCTGAACGCGACCAGCTTGACGCGTTCGTCGAGTTCCAGTGAGTCCAGGTCGATCCGGCCGTCATCGGTGACCCCGTACCAGCGCAGTGTGGCACCCGTGCGGCGGGCCAGCTCCTGCCAAGGGATCAGGTTCGCGTGGTGTTCCAGCTCGGTGGTGACGATGACGTCGCCGGGGCCCACGGTCCGCTCGAAGCGGTCGTCGCCTAGCACGTAGGACACCAGGTTGATCGCCTCGGTGGCGTTCTTGGTGAACACCAGCTCGTCCGGGTCGGCACCGACGAACGCCGCGATATCAGCGCGGCCCTGCTCGTAGGCGTCGGTCGACTCTTCCATCAGCTGGTGCGCCCCGCGGTGCACGGCGCCGTTGGAGGTGGTCAGGAAGTCCCGTTCGGCGTCCAGCACCTGCAACGGCTTCTGCGATGTGGCGCAGGAATCCAGATACGCCAGCTGATTTCCACCGCGCATCACCCGGCTCAAAATGGGGATATCGGCACGGATCGCACTGAGGTCCAGCGCGCGTTCCACTGACGTCGTCATGGCTAGGCTCCCGCGGCGGCGGCTTGGGTGAAGCGCTCGTAGCCGTTCTCTTCGAGTTCGTCGGCGAGCTCGGGCCCACCGGATTCGATAATCCGGCCGGCGACGAAGACGTGCACGAACTGGGGCTGGATGTAGCGCAGGATACGGGTGTAGTGCGTGATCAGCAGGACGCCGCCGTGCTCGGCCTCGGCGTAGCGGTTCACGCCCTCACTGACCACCCGCAACGCGTCGACGTCGAGCCCGGAGTCGGTCTCGTCGAGGATTGCGATCTTGGGCTTGAGCAGACCCAGCTGCAGGATCTCGTGCCGCTTCTTCTCACCGCCGGAGAATCCCTCGTTGACGCTGCGCTCGGCGAAGGCCGGGTCGATGTCGAGGTCGTCCATCGCGCCCTTGACCTCCTTGACCCAGTGCCGCAGCTTGGGGGCTTCGCCGCGAACGGCGGTGGCGGCGGTGCGCAGGAAGTTCGACATCGA
>JAOPWF010000683.1 GCA_025965815.1 Mycobacterium sp. | reverse complement strand
GAACTGGAACGACAACCCCAAACCGTTCGTCTGGACCAAAACCGCCGAGGACATCCTCGAATCCCTCGGACGACTAATGAAACGAATTAACGGCGCAGGACACTAGCTAGGAGTTGGATAGTGAAGGCTGTAGCCGTACTTGATTACGGCGGCCCCGACGTGCTGCGTGTAGTCGATGTGCCCGACCCCCACGCCGGGTCGGGCCAGATTCGGCTTCGTGTGCACGCCGCGGCGGTGAACCCGGCAGACACGCTGCTGCGAGTGGGTGACATCGATGCCGCACTTGCCGGCAACCTCGATCCGCCCTATCGGGCCGGTATGGACGCGGCGGGGATCGTGCATGAAATCGGTCCAGACACCACGACCGATCTGCAGGTGGGTGACCGGACGATGGCGATGGTCGTGCCTATCGACGCCTCGGGTGGCGCTTACGCCGAATATGTTGTTCTGCAGGCAGATCAAGTCGCGCCTGCACCGCAGGGGACAAGCCACGTCGAGGCAGCGACGCTGCCGATGAATGGCCTGACCGCCCTGCTCGCGGTCGATACCCTCGATCTGGACCCTGGCGCCTGGCTCGCGGTGACCGGCGCCGTGGGCGCCGTCGGCGGCTACGTCGTCGAGCTCGCCAAAGCCAGGGGTATCAGAGTCGTCGCCGACGCCTCCCCGGCCGACGAGGCACTCGTGCGCAAGCTGGGAGCCGATCTGATTGTGGCCCGTGGGCCCGGGTTCGGTGACCGTGTGCACGCAGCACTCCCCGACGGTGCCGCGGCCGTGGCTGATACCGCACTGTTGGGCGAAGATGTCAGCGCCGCGCTCCGTCCAGGCGGACAGATCGCGGTGTTCCGCAGACCGGGTGAACGGGGCACGCGGCCTTACGGGGCACCCACAGACGTCAGTGTGCGCGACATTTGGGTGCCTGAGTACCGCCTGGCCCGCCACAAGCTCGACTACCTACGCGGCCTTGTGGAGCAGGGGAGGATCACGCTACGGGTCGCCGACGTTTATCCCGCTGCCGACGCCCCAGCGGCGCACCGCCGCCTGGAGGCGGGCGGCGTCCGGGGACGCCTCGTGTTGGATATCTGGGCTCCGCATGAGACGCAGGAGCCCGGCCAGTGAGTGGGGCCGTCGATATCGGCGTCGGAATCATCGGTGCCAGCCCTGGACGCAGTTGGGCCCGCCATGTCACACATCCCTGCACTACAGGCGTTGTCGGGTTACCGGCTGCGCGCCGTAGCCACCGGGAGCGCGGCTTCTGCCGAGCGTGCCGGAACAGAGTTCGGGGTGGATGGTTTCGACGACCCGCGGGCGCTGATCGAACACCCGTTGGTGGATCTGGTGGTGGTGGCGGTCAAGGTCACTCACCACCAACAGCTGGTGAGCCAGGCGTTGGCGGCAGGGAAGATGGTGTTCTGTGAACGGCCGCTGGGCGTTGACGCCTACGAGGCTCAAAGCATCACCGACGAAGCCGTGCGCGCCGGGGTACCCACCGTGGTCGGGCTGCAATCCCGCTTCACCGCAGGTGTGCGCCAGGCGGCTGAACTCGTGCGTTCCGGCCACCTGGGGAGGGTCGTCTCAACGTCCATCGTCGGCTCCGGGCTGGCGTGGCGTCGGGTCACCGACCCCTCACACGCCTACATGTACGACGGGCGAAGCGGTGCGACAACGCTTACCGTCCCGGCTGCTCACGCATTGGACCACTAAGTTTCGTCCTCGGTGAAACCATCAGGTACACAGCAGCGTTCGGCTTGAGTTCACCGTATGTCGAGGTAGCCGGTGAGGCTGAAGCGCTGACAGTGACTGCTCCGGATCAAATCGCCCTGACGGCTGAGCTCGCATCGGGAGCAGTCGCCTCGGTGTTCTACCGGGGCGGCTCATCGCGAGCGGCAAACCTGCGGTGGGAAATCAACGGAACAGACGGCGACCTGTTGCTCACCAGCCCGTCTGGAAACGGCAACATCCAAATCGGCGATCTCGCACTGGCCGCAGGCCACGGTACCGACACCAAGATCGTCGAGATCGAACTACCTTCACCCACAGCCGAAGTCGTCAATGTTCCGCCAGGACCGGCGGTAGCCGTCGCCGAACTGTATGCAGCGTTCGCCCGCGACCTCCGCAACGCACCCAGGACGCTCCGACGTTCGTCACCGCACTGCAGTTACACCGCGCGTTAGCAGGCATCGAGCGCGGGGCGCACTGGACACCGCCAGTCGAGGTGCGCTCGACACCGTAGCTGGGGGCAGTGCGCCGAAGAGACACGACTAGGCGTCGCTCTCTTCTGGTGATGCGCGGAGCGGCGTGGACGGCCGTTGACGTAGGCCGGGAGTTGAGGCGCTTACCGGCCATCGAGGACAACGAGTTTCGCCTTTAACGACAACCGAGAGGAAATCGCCATGGGACAACTCGAAGGCAAGGTAGCGCTCGTCACCGGAGGGAGCGCCGGTATCGGGCTGGAGACAGCTCCCCGCTTCGCCGCAGAAGGTGCGCAGGTCTACCTGACCGGGCGCCGCAAGGACGTGGTTGATGCCGCCGTCGCCGACATCGACGGCGACGTTGTTGGTGTCGTGGGCGACGTCGCCGACCTGACCGCCCTTGACGCGCTGTACGCCACGATCGCCGAACGCAGCGGCCGCCTCGACGTCCTGGTCGCCAACGCCGGCGGCGGACAAGTGGCCGGGTTGGCTGACATCACCGAAGAGCACTACGACACGACCTTCGACGCCAATGTCAAAGGCTTGGTGTTCACCGTGCAGAAGGCGCTACCGCTCCTGCAGGACGGTGCATCGATCGTCTTGCTGTCCTCGGTCGCCGGCATCAAAGGCCTTGCTGGCGTGAGTGTGTATGCGGCAACCAAAGCTGCGATCCGTAATTTCGCGCGCTCCTGGGCGGTCGAACTGGCACCGCGCGGCATCCGTGTCACTGCGCTGTGCCCGGGACCCGTTGACACACCCGGCTTGGCTGGATTCGCCGCACAAGTCCCCAGCGACGACGCCGCCTCCACGATCGCCATACCGATGGGCCGTGTTGGCGATCCCAAAGAGATTGCCGCAGGCGCATTGTTCCTCGCCTCGAATGAGTCGTCGTTCCTCACCGGTTCGGACCTGATGGTCGACGGCGGCCAAGCTGCGGCCTGACCTGAAATTCGGCCTTTCCGGCTCTTCGATTTTGACCGGGCAATCAGCTTGAAGTCTGGGTTGCTGCCCGCTGTTTGCGGGTGCAGTGGAATCGTATCCGGCGGGCGGAGTTTTCTGTGTTGCGGAATCCGCATCCGACGCGTTT
>JAOPWF010000662.1 GCA_025965815.1 Mycobacterium sp. | reverse complement strand
CCTCGCTGCAGACCCGCGCTTCGGGACCCCGCAGGATCGGCGACGCAATCTGGACGCACTACATGAGATCGTGCAGCGCTGGATCTGGACCTTCACTGACGTCCAGTCGCTGGAGGCGCAACTCGATGAGGCCAAGATCCCGATCGGCTCACTGCGGGATATCTCTGAATTCGCCGAGACTGAGTGGGCGAGGCAATGGGGCGCCACCCGCACAGTGCCCGACGGCGCCGGCGGCCGGATCACCGTGCCCGGGCGCCCCTGGCACTTCACCAACGCCGCCAAACCCAATGGGGACACCGACGCCACCGAGACCGTCGACACCGGCCCCGAGCCCGACCGGCAGCCGGCCCGCCAGGGCGAGCACAACGAACAGGTGCTGCGCGAACTGGGCTACAGCGACGACGAGATCTCCCACTTCGCCAACCGCGGGGTGCTGGTATACAACCGCGACACCAACTGAGCCCTAGACCACTCCCCGCGAGGACGCGCCACCCGGTTACCGTGCAGGAAAGAGACATCGAATGGATTGGGCCACAAACCGATCGCCGCGCGACCGCACTAGCAACCAATCGCTACAAGAGCGACTCATTGGATCATGGAAGCTGGTGTCCTACGAGGCCCGCGACGACGATGGCCGCGGCGTCATCTACCCGCTGGGCAGAGACGCCAACGGCTACATCCTCTACACCCCGGACGGCTACATGTCCGCGCAGATCATGCGGCTCAACCGGCCGCTGTTCCAGACCGCCTATCCCAGCGGAGGCACCGATGCCCAGTCCTCCCTGGCCGCCCGCGGCTAGCTCGCGTATTCCGGGCCCTACCACGTCGAGGACGACTCAGTGGTCTTACATGAGCCCGAGGTGAGCCTGTTTCCGAACTGGGTCAACCAGAACAGTCCCGCAAGGCAGTGCTGGACTGGCGGCGCCTCGAGCTGTCCACAACCGTCCCCGTACAGTTCGGCCAGGAACAGCTGACCGCCGTCCTGGTAGGGGAACGAGCCTGGCAGCGCGGAGCTGGCACATCGCGACGCGGAGCCGTGAGTAGTGATCACAGGAAGCGGAACATCGATTGCCTTGCTAGGTCGAAGGAACAAGCCTGACGCGAAACGGGCAACCCCACTGGGGATCTGGCGTCCACTGTGGGAGCCACCGCGACGATGAACACGAGATCACCGTGATGAACAACAGCGCGCCAATGCCGCTGCCGTACAAAGACCAAATGACACGACGACACCGACACGCACTCGTCGGAAGAGCGCACAATCGGACGGGGATCGCGTGGACGTTCTCGATTTCACCAACAAAACGGTGATGGTGTTCGGCGTAGTAATGTATCGACCGGTATGTTATAGCCGGTGGGGGCTTCCACCACGGGAGGATGGGGCGCGATGCGTAGCGGGCGGCCGCGCGAGTTCGACGTTGACGAGGTGCTGGATCGAGCGATGCGGGTGTTTTGGCAGCACGGTTACGAGGGCGCGGCAATGTCGGGCCTAACGAGCGCAATGGGTATCAACCGTCCAAGCCTGTATGCCGCCTACGGCAACAAGGAATCGCTGTTCGGGCAGGTGCTGGAACGCTATTCCGAGCAGGTCGCCGGTTATGCCTGGGAGGCACTCGAGCAGCCGACGGTGCGGGAGGTGGTCGAGCATCTGCTGCGCGGTGCGGTGCAGGCGACGACGTCACGGGGACGCCCTAAAGGTTGTCTGACGGTGCAGGGGGCGCTGGCCTGCGGGCCGGACGGCGAGGTGGCACGCGCAGAGCTCGCGCAGTGGCGGCACGCCGCTGAGGGAACGATGCGTGCCCGACTACGCCGGGGACAGCAGGAAGGCGACCTTCCCGAGACCGCAGATCCGGCAGAGCTGGCCCGATATGTCGCCACCATGGTGCAGGGCATCTCGGTGCAGGCCGCCGGCGGCACCAGCCGTGCCGCGCTGCTGCGGACGGTCGAAATGACGATGGTCGCCTGGGATGCGCTGACCGCCGCCTGATCCCACGCGGCCAGATACGTCATAGCGCCAGTCGCGGCACTTATACCGCTCGACAGGGGTTTGCGAAGAACCTGGTGAACTTCGGGGTAATGCCCCCTGACCTTCGCCGATCCGACGGACTACGACCGCCTGCAATCCGCACACACTATCCAGAGGACCGGTGTGGCCGACGCTTTGAAGGCCAGCCGAGAAATCCGCGCCCAGGTCGACCGCCTGAACGACCGATACGGCCACACCCTCTCCGAGCGCCAAATCGACATCCTGCTGGCAGGCGGCGCCATCAACTGGCGGCGCCAACATCGAAGCCACGCAAGCCGCGCAGCCACATCGGGCGACACTGAGCAATCAAATCTGCGGTTGGATCTGTCGGGGGAGCAGCCGACGCCCGGGGCCGGGGAGTCTTGATCCGCGTGTTGGTCCGACCGGTGCATCGGCGATCTGGCGGGTCGTCGGGGCGGGCCGCCACGAGCCTCGATCTTCCTAGGAGGACCACTGCATCGATGACTGACGACCAGCAGGCGGGGCCCCGAGCGGACCTCGGCGCCAGCATCCTCCGATCCACGCAAGGGGGGTTCGCCGCTGCCCTCGACATCGCCATGGAGGAACTCCGGCCCGGCCGCAGGACGGGTCGGATGGCCCTTGAGAACGATCACCTGATCCAAGCAGGTGGCCTAGTCCCAGATGCTGTTGACCTCGACCGCCCCTAACGCGATGGGAACCAACCACGAGAAAGCAGCAGCCCGCCGGGGCTGTCGATGATGACTACCGAGGATCACCGTGTCGACGCTGGGGCAACGCGGAGCCAGGGTCGACTCCATCAGTCCCGGAATCATTGCCATCCCCGATGGGGCAGGCTGAATTGGCCAGCGCGGCCGGCGCCGCGCCCGATTTGCTGATCGGTCCCATGCCCACCCTCATCACCGGCACCGCTCTCCTTGTCGACGGCGGCGTCGTGGCCGGCCAACGCAACGGACGTGTCAACCTGGGCCAGCTCTGAAAGGCAAAGCGGTAGTTAGTGTCTCAAGATCATTTCGTGGAGTGGCTAGCGGGGCGCCTCGCCAGTTGCGACCTCGAGCACGACCCGGAACCGGGCGTCGCCGGACATCATGCGTTCGTAGGCTTTTGGGGCGTCTTCGAACGGAAACAGTTCGATCATCGGTGCGACGCCGCGCTCCGCGCTGAACGCCAGGTTCACCTCGTTTTGGATCGGTGTACCGGTGAGGCTGCCGATGATCGACCGGCTCCCGAAGATGAGGTCGGACGTCAAGACTTCAATCGGGTCGAAGGCCGCCCCGACGACCACCAACTGACCGCGGGGCGCGAGTCCGGCCAGCAGCGGCGACATGGAAGCGCCGCTGGCGGCGGTAGCGATGATCGCGGCAGCCCCGCCGAGTTCCTTCAACGCTGCGCCGGGATCGACAGCGGAGCTGTCGATGTAGTGGTGGGCCCCGAGTTGATGTGCCAATGAGGCCTTTTCACTGCCGCGGGCGATGGCCACCACGCGGTAGCCCAGCTTGTTGGCGTACTGCACCCCGAGGTGGCCCAGGCCGCCGATGCCTTGAACGCCGATGAGCGCGCCGGGCTCGACGTCGAGGCCACGCAAGGCGTTGAACGTCGTCATTCTGGCGCACAGCAACGGCGACGCGTCCAGCGAACTCAACGCGTCCGGGATAGAGACCAGGCCGCTCGCGCGCGGGTAGGCGACCTCGGCGTACCCGCCGTCTTCTGTCGTGCCGGGTTGTGGCTGGTTCTCGCAGTTGACAAAGTCCCCGCGCCGACACCAGTCGCATTCGCCGCAGTGACCGCCAAGGAAGCCCAGGCCGACACGCTCGCCGACGTGCCACGTTGTGACACCGTCCCCGACGGCGTCGATCACGCCGACAACTTCGTGGCCCGGCACGACCGGCTGGCTCGGATCGGCGCGCTGGCCCTCGACGCCGAGCGTGTCGCTGTGGCAGACTCCGCAGCTCTGAACCCGGAACCGGACATGACCGGCACTGGGCGCCACCAGCTCACGGTCCACTAACTCGAACTGCCGTTGTCCTGTCACCTGGTACGCGCGATAGGTCGAAGGGTCACTCATCGAAATCTCCTCTGCGATATCTCATTTGCCCGGGCGGCATGCCTTAACTTGTCGTCATACGAGGGTGTTGACCGCCGTGGCCCACCAGTCGGAATCGTCTGCACGCGCAATCGCGATGTCCGGCTCACCGGACCGGAGCAGCAGTCCACGGGCAGCACGCCGTCTTCGAGGCGGACGCCCATTGCGGGGCGGCCCCGTCATCTGGGTAGGCAAAGATCTGCACTGGATCTCCTGGGAGCGCGCTCAGCTGACAGCCGGTTGGGTGTCGTGTGCGCCAGTCTGTGCTGGTCTCATGGGTGTCGCATGAGGTTGGGCATGATCCAGGGGCCTTGGGTTCGGCGGCGTCGGGGTTCATCGTGATGGCCTGGATGCCACCTTCGGGCAGGGTGAGCAGATGCAGGTATGTCTGGTCGGGGTCGGGAAAGATCAGTAGCTGACCGGCGAGGGCGGTGATGATTGGTGAGTGCTCGATGCCGAGAGTGTCGAGGTGCGCGACCCAGGCCTGCAGGTCATCGGTGTCGCCGGCCACAAGGTGGACGGGGTCGTAGCCAATGGTCGCGGTGGCGGCGTTGGGGGCCCAGCGCAGCTCGATGGGTGTGTCGACGCCGGGCAGTTGCAGGATCACCGCGTAGCGGGTGCCGGCGCCGTCGTAGTGGTCGAACCGGCTCAGGTGTTCGGCGTCGAACACCCGCCCATACCAGGTCAGGCTGGTGTCCAGGTCGGTGACGGGCAGTTTGATGTGGTGCAGGCCGTTGAGGCGCGGTGCTGGCATTGTGAGCTCGGTCAGGCGAGTTCGGACATGTGCAGGGCCATCTGTTTGCGCGCCGGCGGTAGGACTCCGATAAGGGAGAACACGGTGTTTCGCAGGAGTCGGGCGGGGCGGTTGTCGACGATGGAGGCGCGGGTCATGAGATTGGTGAAAACGACGGTGGCGCGGGCT
>JAOPWF010000656.1 GCA_025965815.1 Mycobacterium sp. | reverse complement strand
GCAGGAACGGCGTCCTCTATGGTGGGAGGCCGCAGACGGACATGCCCTCGTATCCCAACTGGCAGAGGAAACGGATTCAAAACCCGTCCAGTGTGAGTTCGAATCTCACCGAGGGCACCACACATCGCGCCCGGCCATCGCGGCCTACGCGAGGACCTTTCTCATCTTCTTCGTCAATTTCTGCGGGTTCTTGGATAGCTTCTTCAGCCGTTTCGACAATTTTGTCTGCTTTTTGGACATTGGGTGTCTCCCGGTTCGGCGACGGCCGTCCTGGGCACGAGGAACAGACCGGTAGTGGGGACATTACGCCGTGCCGCCTGGCCGGGGAAGATGTGTGAAAGCCATCGAGCGCCGTCGCCACCGCCCTCGTAAGTGCCGCGCAATCGCGACTACGCGAAATTAAGGCCACTCGACCGTTGGGTGTCTGGTGCGCAATTCATCTCGCCGCGGCGAGATGGTTGACTTAGCAACAAAAGTGGAAATAAGACATACACGTCCGCGGGTAGGGCGACGACGAACTGCTAGCTAAAATTCGGTCGGCCCGGTAGGGCGAGGGTCCGCAGCCACTAGGCGCCCTTTTGCGCCACGCAGAGGAGCAGCAACGCACCGGTTTCCGTGTCAGGGCGGATACCGGAAAGCCTTTGCCCGACGCGAATCTTCAGTGGTTGCCGGCCCATGTCGCCGTGCAACGCTTCGGCTCCCACGTGGTTGTTGTGGGGATAGATGCCGACCGAAAATCCAAGTGGCTCAAGGACGTCGTGCAGCATCTCCCTGGTCAGTCCGTCGCCGGGCTTATGGTGCAATTCCGTGCGGAATGCCCATTCACCTTCGTCGTCCTCGGCCCGATGGCCACCGCGATTCAATGCGCGATAAATGGGCCGACGAATTTCCCACAGGAATCTCCCAGGTCCACGGAAATCGATTGCCGACTTTTGCGGATCGTGATCAATAACCAGATGTCCGCCGGGTGCAACCAGCCGTGCTGATTCACGAATTGCCTTCTCCATGTCCTCCATGTGGTGAACGGTGGCGCACATGGCAACGAGGTCGGCGATTTCGGAGCGGAAGGGCAGATCGTGTGCGTCGGCCAGCAGTGGCGTGTAGCCCAGCTCTTCGGCCATTTTCAAGCTCAGCATTGCCACGTCGACGCCGATCAGCGTGTCCGGCTTACCACCGATGGTGGCGAACAGATTGCCAGGGCCGCAACCAATGTCGACGACCACCTTGCCATCCCACTCGCCGGCCGCAGCGTGCCAGCGCTCACGCAGTTCCGGGTAGCGGTGCATCACCCTGAACCACTCGTCGGCCCACTTGGGCTGGCCGAAGTAATACGCGTTCGCGTAGGTGCCAGGTGTGGGAAAAGGCATGGGCGCCGCCGGTATACCGTCCTCGTCACGCAAAGTGGCGTCGGGCTTCAAGAATGGTGTCAGCACCTGTTCATGATCGGTAAACGACATGAGTTGATCCTATGGTGGGTTCGGGGTCCGATCAAATCCAACGGGGTAAGTCGCAAATTCTCCGACGCTGCGGCGGCAAAAATGTGCTCGATCGTGTGACACCCGCTTCGCTTCTAATGCAGCCTTGCCACAGCGGGCAAACTGCCCCAAACCGCCAGAACCATTTTCTAACTGCAGTTAACGCTTGCGAGCGCAAGGACAGCGATCACAGCGGGCGTTACCGCGAGTCACGCCTTGGCAGTGGAGCCGTTGCTGGGCGACCCGATACCGCCGCCGCTACCGTTGCCGTGGCCATGGTAGCGAAGGGCGTACCGGGGCATGGGACGGCGACAAACCATGTCGCGAACCACCGATTTCGGCAAATGATCTTGGGGGGATAGGCCTTCCGGCCGACTTGGGCGACTGGCCTCAATCCTGGGAACCATCGGGATAGGCTTCTGACCGTGGCCGCCAAGCGGGAATGCGCGGCGTCGGTGCTGGCAGGAGGCCTGTCCCGGCGCGCAGCGTGCGGGCCGCCAGCACGGTCCCACCCCCACGAACCGGTCCGTAATCGGCACTACGCCGACAGTGTTCAGCGTAGCCATCGCGTGCTGTACATCGCGGCCTACATCGGCGCGTTCGTGAGCGGAAGCTTCGGGGTCCTGCAACTCGTAGCCGGATACGGCGACTGGATCGGCATCGCCAACCTGTTCACCGCTGCGATCTTCGTGACGATCCCGCTGCTCAACCGTTTCGGCGAACTGGTTGCGCCGCTTACCTTCATCTGCTTCGCGTACGCCTCGATCTTCGTCATTGGATGGCATATCGGCACCGACTCGGGTCTGCAGTTCTATTTCCTGGTCGCGGCCTGCATCGTGGTGATCATCCTCGGCATCGAGCACATCGTCCTCGCGTCGATCCTGGCGGCCGTCGGCGCGGCGCTGACGATTATCATGCAATTCCTTGTCCCCGGCGACACCGGCGTCAACCCGCCATGGGCTATTACGTCGGGTTTCGTGGTCACAACGGTCTCGGCCTGCGTCATGGTGGTGGCGACGGTCTGGTATTCGCTGCGGGAGATCGCCCGCGCGGAAGCGGCGATGGAGGTGGAATACGAAAGGTCCGAGTCGCTGCTGGCAAATATCCTGCCGGCCAGCATCGCCGCACGACTCAAGGACCCGGCCCGCGACGTCATCGCCGACAAGTACGAGGACGCGTCAATCCTGTTCGCCGACATCGCCGGTTTCACCAAGCGGGCCAGCGACACCGCCCCAGCCGATCTCGTGCGGTTCCTGGATCAGCTGTACACCGCGTTTGACGGGCTCGTCGACCACCACGGGCTCGAGAAGATCAAGACCAGTGGTGACTCCTACATGGTAGTGAGTGGCGTCCCGCAACCGCGGCCGGACCACGTCGAGGCGCTGGCGCGCCTAGCCCTCGACATGGCCGGTACCGTTGCCGGCCTTCACGATCCGAACGGGCGGGCGGTACCGCTGCGGATCGGTCTTGCCGCGGGTCCGGTCGTGGCCGGTGTAGTCGGTGCCCGCCGCTTCTTCTATGACGTCTGGGGCGATGCGGTCAATGTCGCGTCCCGGATGGAGTCGACCGACCCGGAGGGGCGGATACAGGTACCGCAGGCCGTCTACGAACGGCTCAAACGCGATTTCCTGCTTGAAGAGCGCGGCGATGTCGACGTCAAAGGCAAGGGCGTGATGCACACCTGGTACCTGGTCGGCCGTCGCACAGCCGACAGCGACGGCGCCGGCCTGACCCACTCATCGGCCGCCGATCGCGGATAGGCCGGTCACTTGCACGCATCATTCCGGCGCTACGGGGTACTCGCGCTGCAGCACACCGCAACCGTTCACCCAGGGAGAAGGCTCAACGCCATGACCGCGACACGAGATGTAGCCGCTACGCGACAGCAGGTCTGGGATGTGCTGGCCGACGGATGGACGTACTCGAGCTGGGTCGTCGGCAACAGCAGGACGCGAGCGGTGTCCCGCAACTGGCCCGCACCGAGCACGCGTATCTTGCACTCGATCGGGGCCTGGCCGGCATTGATCAACGACGAGACGGTCGTCGAAAAGAGCGTTCCGCTTGAGGAACTCGTGCTGTTGGCCAAGGTCAGGCCGGCCGTCGAGGCGCGGGTCACACTGCGCCTGAGCGACATCCCCGACGGGTGCCGAGTGGAGATGATCGAGATCGCCGTCGGGGGCGCTGCGCAGTGGGTACCGGAGAAGGCGCAGCTGGCGGCCTTCGCGCCGCGTAACCACGAGTGCCTGTGGCGGCTGGCACTGATCGCCGAGCATAAAGACCCCGACGAGCTCGAATAGCAGTCGGCTCAGACCTTGCGGTTCTCCGACTTGATCAGCCATGCCAGCTTCTCCAGGCCGTCGATCAGCTGGTGCAGGATGTCGGCGGTGCTGGGATCCTCGGCGTCGACCGCGTCATGCACAGTGCGCAGCGTGTCGACGGTGGCGTAGGTCCGGGTCGTGATCAGGTCGACGACCTCGCTGGTGTTGCGCTCATAGGCGGGGATCTGCGGCAGGGTGGTGGCGGCTGAGACAGTGTCGGACCGGCCGTCCGGAATCGCGTCCAGCGCGCGCATCCGCTCGGCGATCGTGTCGCTGGCCACACGGGCGAAGTCGACGAGTTCGTCGAGCTGCAGGTGCAGGTCGCGGAAATTGCTGCCGACCACGTTCCAGTGCGCCTGCTTGCCCTGCAGGTGCAGTTCGATCAGGTCGACCAGGACCCGCTGCAGGTTTGCTGCCAGCTCAGGTGAGGCCTGAAATGCCTGGACCTCGGCGTCGGCCCGACGGTTGCCACCGGTGAGAGTTACTGGGTTCGTCATCGTCGAATCCCCTTCCATCGTTTTGAGTTGCGGGCGCCTCGGTGCGCCGCGCTATTGCTGTCAACCGCTCCAAACCCTGAGATATTGCCCTTGACGATGTCATCTCCGTCACGCAAGGCCTGCCTGATCATTTGCTGAGCCTTGCCTCTGATCTTGCTGTGCGAGCAACCGGGCATAACCGGCCCCCGTTCCGAGCAGCACCAGCCCCACCACGATGAACACCACGACACG
>JAOPWF010000642.1 GCA_025965815.1 Mycobacterium sp. | reverse complement strand
GCCTTCGAGCATTTTTCCGCCGCCGATTCTGGAGCCGCTGCGGTGAGTTCTCGAGCTTCGTGTCCAATTTCAATGCCCTGAACTGCCACCATGCAAGCCGTCTCACTCGATTTCCATGATGATTTGTTTCATTCGCGTGTCCATTCGTCAGCGCGTTGCCGACTGCACCTCGAAACCCTGCCAGTATTGGCCGCGCCAGGAAGGTGAGTTCGCTGCAGGTCGAGCCGTGATTTGTCACGTGAGGCCTCGCGGAGACGTGCAGGCTCGGGCGAGCCGACAATGACGCCGTATCTCGCATCACCGGTTACCTGATGTCTGGCGGCGGTGCCACCGATGATCACCAAACTCGCTAAGCGTCAGGCAGCGCCGGCCACCAATGTTTCTGCGGCTCCGGCCATGTGGTCGCGAACGGTCGCCTCGGCCTTGTCGGCGTCGCCGGATTCGATGGCGTCGACGATGTCGGAGTGCCGTTTGACGTCCATGTTCTTGATGGCTCGTTCCACCCCAGCGAACATGATTGACATCCGGATGCTGCCCTCCAGCGAGGACCAGGAGTGGAGCAGGGTCTCGTTGCCGGTGAGGTGGCACATGGTTTGGTGAAACCTCAGGTCTGCTTCGATGCGATCCTCGAGGTTGGAGGCGGACCACTTCTCCATGTCGTTGACTGCTTCCCGTAGCTTCTCGATCACGGTGGACCGGTCGGGGCGCCCGCACAATTCGCGTACGGCAAGGGATTCCAGCGCGGCGCGGACTCCGAAGATGTCCCTGATCTCTTTGTTGTCGAGGTGCCGCACCGACAACCGTCCGCGCGCGCCAGCTGAGATCAGCCCTTCCTGCTGCAGCTGGCGCATGGCCTCACGCAGCGTCCCCCGACTGATCTGCAACGCTTCGGACAATTCGGTTTCGACCAAATGCGTTCCGGCCGCGATCTGGCCGGTAGTGATCGCGCGGCGCAAGGAGGTGAGAGCCTGCTCGCGCAGGCTGGTCTTCTCCAGACGCAGGAGCGATGCGGGCTCGACGGTCATGTACCAGTCCCCTTATCTGTCAACAGTCCGGTGTTGACAGTTGATCGTACCGCGGCGGCTAGCCAAGATGCTCCAACACGGTCGCGACGATCCGCGATGTCGACAGCCCGTACCGCTCGTGCAGCGTCGGAAGTGCCCCGGCAGCGAGGAACTCATCCGGCAACGCCACCGGCACGATCTTCCGACTCAACCCCGCTCGCACGGCAGCCGAGGCGACCGTCTCGAACAGTCCGCCGACGACGGTGTGGTTCTCACACGTCACGACCAGACGGTCGGTCTCGACCTCGGCCAGCACCGTCGCAGCGTCGAACGGCTTCAGCGTCGGCGTGTGGACGACGGCGACGTCCACACGGTCTTTGGCTAATTCGGCTGCAGCCTGCAACGTGCGCATGGTCATCAGCCCGCTGGAGATCAACACCACGTCGGCTCCCCCGCGCAGCACCTTGGCCTTGCCGAGCTCGAAGGTGTAGTCGTACTCGTCGAGAACGGTGGGCACCTGCCCGCGCAGTAGACGCAGGTAGGTCGGGCCGTCGTGGGCCGCCAACTGCGGTACGGCCTGGGCGATGTCCACGGAGTCGCAGGGATCGACGATGGTCAGGCCGGGGATGCCACGGAAGATCGCGACGTCCTCGGTAGCCTGATGCGAAGGCCCGTAGCCGGTGGTGAGTCCGGGTAGGCCACCGATGATGTTCACGTTGAGCGCGGGTTCGGCAATGTCGAGGCAGATGAAGTCATAGGCCCGCCGCGCGGCGAAGACCGAATACGTCGACGCAAAGGGGATCAGCCCGGTTTCGGCCATGCCGGCGGCGGCGCCGAACAGCAGCTGCTCGGCCATGCCCATCTGGAAGAACCGCTCGGGGAATGCTTGGGCGAAGATGTGCATGTCGGTGTACTTGCCCAGGTCGGCGGTCAGCCCGACGATCCGGGGGTTGGCTTCGGCGGCGGCGACGAGCGCGTGCCCGAAGGGTGCCGGGGTGGTCTTCTGGCCGGGATCGGCGAATGAGGCGATCATCGCCGAGGTTCGAAGTGGCGCAACGGTGCTCATGCTTGGGTTCCTTCTTGGTAACCGGCGGTCAGTTGGTCGCGGCAGATCTGCCATTCGTCGGCGTCGATGCGCATGAAGTGCGCCTTTTCGCGGTTCTCCAGCAACGGCACACCCCGGCCGACCTTGGTGTCACAGAGGATCACCGATGGCGAACCGGTGGCGGCTGCGTCGATCGAGATGGCGTCGAACGCGGCCAGCAGGGCGTCGACGTCGTTGCCGTCCACGCGATGGATCTGCCAGCCGCAGGCGGCCCACTTGTCGACGACGGGTTCGGTGCGCAGCACCCCGGCGGTCGGGCCGTCGGCCTGCAGAGCATTGATGTCGACCATGGCGGTCAGGTGACCGAGGCGGTGATGGCTGGCGCCCATGGCGGCTTCCCAGGTCGAGCCTTCGTCGAGTTCGCCGTCGGAGAGGAAGTTGATGATCTTGGCTTGCGAGCCTTGCAGTCGCAGGCCCAGTGCCGTGCCGACGGCGACGGTGAGCCCGTGTCCGAGCGATCCGCCGGAGATCTCCATTCCGGGTGTGTAGCTGGCCATCCCGGACATCGGGAGCCGGGAACCGTCGGAGCCGTAGGTGTCGAGTTCGGCGACGTCGATGATCCCGGCTTCGGCCAGCGCGGCGTAGAGGCCGATGGCGTAGTGCCCGGTGGAGAGCAGGAACCGGTCGCGGCCTTCCCAGTGCGGGTCCTCGGGGCGGTAGCGCAGTTGGTCGGCGTAGACGCAGGCGAGCATGTCGGCGGCATCCAGTGCCTGTCCGACGTAGCCCTGGCCTTGGGCTTCGCCCATGTCGAGGACGTGGTGGCGCATTCGGTAGGCGGCCGCCGCGACCTTCTGGCGGCGGCCCGTCTCTACGGTGATGGTCATGTGTTGTCTCTTCCTAGGCTGCGAGGTGCATGTCGGATTGCGGCTGCCGGGCGACGGCTTCGTCGGCGAGCTTGCGCTCGCGTGGGCCCCAGGTCTCGCGGGTGGTCAGTGCCGCCAGGAGGCCGATCGCGCCGTAGACGCTGAAGAGCAGCGCGGGTCCGACCCAGCCGAACGACACAAACAGCAGTGTGGTGATGAAGGGGGTGAAGCCGGAGACCATGGCCGAGATCTGGTAGGCCAGTGAGGCTCCCGAGGCGCGGGTGTTGGCTTGGAAGAGCTCGGGGAACCAGGCGCCTTGGGCTCCGGCCATCGAGTTCTGCAGCACTCCGTAGGCCACGACGAATGTCGCGATGATCAAGATGAACAGGCCCGTGTTCACCAGAGGAACATCGGTATGCCGAACAGCACGGCGAAGGCGGTGGCCCAGACGTAGACGGGCGGCGACCGATCTTGTCGGTCAGTCGGGCCCAGCCCATGGTGGCGAAGATGCCGATTCCCGAGGCGATGCACAGCGCGGTGAGGGTCTCGAACTTGGTGGCCAGCTCGGCGTTCTTGAGGTAGGAGATCATGTAGGTGATCGACACGGCGTAGCCGGCGGTCTCGGCGATGCGAAGGCCGATGCCGCGCACGATGTTTCGCCAATCCTCCTTGATGACCTTCACGATCGGGGCACGGACGATGTCGCCCTTTTTCTTGACGTCTTCGAACACCGGGGACTCCGGGACGCGGGCGCGGATGATGAGCCCGACGATGACTAGGAAGATGCTGGCCAGGAACGGGACCCGCCAGGCCCAGTCACCGCCGAGATGCACGCTGACCAGGAAGACCAGGTTGGCCAGCAGCAGCCCGACCGGGAAGCCGGCCTGCACGATGCCGGTGTACTTGCCCTTCTGCTTCCAGGGGGCGTGCTCGTAGCTCATCAGAATCGCCCCGCCCCATTCGGCGCCGAAGGCCAGGCCCTGCACGATGCGCACGACGACCAGCAGGATCGGCGCGAGGATACCGACGGCGGCGAAGGTGGGGAGCAGACCGATGGCGAAGGTGGCCAGGCCCATCACGATCAGGGAGGCGACCAGGACCGGCTTGCGGCCGAGTTTGTCGCCGAGGTGCCCGCCGATGATGCCGCCGAGCGGGCGGGCCGCGAAGCCGACGCCGAGGGTGGCGAAGGAGGCCAGAGTGCCTGCGACGGGGCTGGCGCCTGGGAAGAAGGCGTGGCCGAAGTACAGCGCGGCCGCGGTGCCGAACCCGATGAAGTCGTAGGTCTCGATGACGGCCCCGACTCCGGAGCCAACCGCGACCCGCCTGGCGTCTTTCGTGCCGTTCACCGGGCCCCGCATTTGAAGAGCGTCGTCGCTCATGGGCTGATCCTTTCAAAGCCGGAGAGGAAAATCACTGTCAACCGTTGACAGTGCGTTCGATCACCAGTGTGACCACGCGCACACACCTTTGTCAACAGTCAACACCTTGGGACGTCACCCGTTGACTGTTAACAGTCGACGGGATAATGTGGGCGGCGTCACAACCTCCGACGCCAAGGACACAGGCAATGTCGCTACACACCGGGTTCCATCACCGGCTGGGGTGCTCCACCATCGGCTTTCGTCACCTCGAACTCCCCGAGGCCCTGGCCACGATCGCCGACCTGGGCTTCAGCGAGGTCGACCTCGGCGCGCTCCCGGGTGTCTGTGACCACGTGCCCTATGTGCTCGACAGCGAGGCGGTGGAGACCGTCGCGGCCGTCGTACGTGCCTCCGGGTTGACGGTGCGCTCGATCAACGCCGACATCGGCGACTTGAATAAGGCTCTCGACGAGCCGGCCCGCGAGGCACGCCGCCAGCACCTCGACATGTTGATCGCCCTCGCGGTCGCTACGGGATCGCGCGCGTTGGTCCTGCCTTGCGGAGCGCTGAACCACGAGCCGCTCCAGACACTGGACGCCGATCTCGACCTGGTCGCCGCCGAACTCATCGCCGCCGCACACGTCGCCGCCGACAGGGGTGTCGAACTGTGGACCGAGTCACTTCACTTTCACCGGCTGTGCTGGAAGCTCGAACGCGAACAACAACTCTCCGCGCGTCTCACCGGCACCCCGGTGCGCCAGGTGATGGACTTCAGCCACGTCGTAGCCTCCGGCGGCGACCCGGCCGAGTTCATCGATCACCTCGCCGCCCACATCGCCCATGTGCACATCCGTGATGCGGTGCCGGGAAATATCAACCTCTCCGTGGGCAATGGGGACGTCGACTTCGCGCACGGCCTCAAGACCCTCAGGCACGCCGACTACGCCGGGCACTTCTCCCTCGAACTGGAAACCCGCGACATCACCACTGACGAACGGCCCGCCGCGACGGCACGCGCCGCCCGCCTGATTTCCCACCTGATCTGATCAAACAAAGGAGAAAGACCATGTCCAGCAACAACACTCATCGCACCGCCGTCATCACCGGCGCTACCTCCGACCGCGGCATCGGCATAACCCTCGCCCAGCGCTACGCCCGTGAAGGCTGGGCGGTCGTGATCCTCGATCTGGACGGCGAGAAGTCCGCCAAGGTGGCCGCCGACATCGGCAACCAGTTCGCCGTCCCGGCCTTCGGGCACGCCGTCGACGTCACCTCCGAGGAGTCGGTGGACTCCGCGCAGGCCGCCGTCGCCGCCGAGGTGGTATCGGGCAACCTGCCACCCGTCGGGGCGCTCGCCAACATCGCTGGCATCACTTCGCCGGTGCCGTTCCTCGAAACCACCCTCGACATCTGGAACACGGTCATGGCAGTCAACGCCACCGGCACCTACCTGGTCACCAAGGCCTTCCTCCCCGGCATGATCGACAACGGCTGGGGCCGCATCGTCAACATGTCCTCGGTGTCCGCGCAGCGGGGCGGCGGCGTGTTCGGCAAGGTCCCCTACTCGGCGGCCAAGGCCGCGATCCTCGGATTCACCAAGGCGCTCGCCCGCGAGATCGCCGACACCGGCGTCACCGTCAATGCCGTCACCCCCGGCGCGGTGGACACCAACATCCGCGTCGGCGCCACCGATGAGTCCGAGGCCGCACTCGCCGCAGGTATCCCCATCGGACGCACCGCGACCACCGAAGAGGTGGCCGCCGTCATGACCTTCCTCTCCAGCGAGGACGCCAGCTACCTGACCGGCACCACCGTGGACATCAACGGCGGCAGCCACATTCACTGACCGCCCCACCGACGACGGCTACGACTTCACCGAACTGAAGGACATGATCGCCTGGCGCAACCAATCGGCGTAGAAACCCTCGGCCACGACAGCGTCGAGCTCCTCATCGGCGTCGTCATCGCCGCCTTCTGGCACCGCTTCGTCCTCATCGGCCAGTTCGCGTTCGTCGGTGGGAGCAGCGGCCGTGGTCAGGACCCGCACTACCGACGGCAGTGTTGCGACCTCGTCCCTGGGCTCGGCACGCCGCGCGGACCGTCAAAATCTCACCGCGCTGTCATATATGAAAGGCATATGACACGCCTGGTGAGGCAATGACATCAGTCGTGAGAATCAGCTGATCCGGGCCGCGAAGGTTCCGCCGCTGTTTCGTGCCGGTCTGCAGACCATGCGTACCCGCTTCGGCCGCCAGCGGGCGTACGGCGTGTTGGCACATCGGGCCATCGATCACCTGGCCGAGGAGTGGACCAGGTGCCTTTGTGCGCGACGCCAGGATCACTGAGGATCTGCGCCGCTTCACCGCATCGTTGGATCGCCGCGACACACTCGACGCCGCGGCGCGGCTGCCGGAGTTCACCAAGGCCGCCCTGATCGCGTGGTCGGGTGACGACGGGTTCTTCCCCTCGAGGACGGCCGCAGGCTCGCGCAGACACTGCCCGACGCCGGGCTGGAGGTCATCGAGAAGGCGCGGACGTTCTCGATGATCGACCAACCCGACGTGCTGGCCCAGCTCATCGCCGACTTCGCCGTGCGCAGGACGACGAACACCCCCGGGCGCCGGCCCGAAGCCGTCGACTGACTAGCGGGGCAGTCTCAACCCACGTTCGGCGATCAGGTTGCGCATGATCTCGGAGCTCCCGCCGGCGATGGTGTATGCACGCGCGTACAACCACTCGTCCTGCCAGCGCCCGTCGGCTGGCACGTTCGGATCGCCCTCGACGAGAACGCCTGCCTCGCCGGCGAGTTCGACGGCGAACCGGGCCATCTCGAGGTTGAGTTCGCTGAACATCAATTTGGACATCGCGGCGTCGTGCCTCCGCTCGGTGCCGCGCGTCCAGCGGGTGACATTGGCATAGGTCAGGGCCGAGAGGGCCTCGACCTCGGCGGTGAACCGGCCGATCTGATCGCGCACCCGGTCGTTGTCGATCGCCGGGCGGCCGCCGATCTGGATCTCCCGGGCGAGTTCGGTCAGCGCGTCGATCCCGAGCCGCAACTTGACCACGATCGCGCCGACGCCCGAACGCTCGTGGGCCAGCGTGGCGTTGGCGATCGCCCAGCCCTGGCCGGGTGCGCCGATCATCGCCGCGGCGGGAATCCGCACATCGTCGAAGAAGACCTCGTTGAAGTCCGATGTGCCGGTGAGCTCACGCAGCGGTCGCACCCTCACGCCGGTCGTCGACATGTCGAGGATGAACGCGCTGATGCCCTTGTGCTTCGGCGCGTCAGGGTCGGTGCGGGCGAGCAGGTAGCCGTAGTCCGCCCAGTGCCCGTCGGTCGTCCACACCTTCTGGCCGTTGACGACATAGCTCTCGCCGTCGGAAACCGCCCGCGTCCGCAACGACGCCAGATCGCTGCCCGCGTCCGGCTCACTGAACAGCTGGCACCACTGCTCGCGCCCGGACCGGATCTCGGGCAGATAGCGTTGCCGCTGTTCATCGGTGCCGAGCGCGATCAAAGCCTGCGAGACGAGCCCGCCGGCGCTCTGCACACCGCGCACCTGAGCGCGGGCCAATTCTTCACCGACGACGATGCCGTGCTCGGCCGACCAGTCAGCGCGACCGCCGTACTCCGTCGGCCAGTCGGCGCCGGCGTAACCCGCCTCGTAAAGCCTTGCGGTCCAGTCGCGCAGCTGCTTGGCCTCGTACTCGTTCTCGGCACTGCGCACGCCGGCGCGGGCCGGTATGGCGGGAGCGTATTCGGCGATGAAGGCGCGCACGTCCTTGCGGAAGGCCTCTAGCTCGGGCCCCATCCCGTATTCCATCAACCTGACCTCGTTGTCGCTGCTTGTATCCCTGGCACACTACATGTATTACTAAGTGATCCAACTAGCAATGCCGGGCGTCCATCCATCTTCCGGCAGTGGAAGTGACGGCAGTGCAATGAAGTGGGGATTGCCCTGGCCGGGCGACACCGAGGTCGCCGCGGAGGCCGAGCAAGCGGGAGCGGCCGCGTTCTGCACCGGCGAGTTCTCCGACCTCAACGCGTACGTCACCGCCACGCAGATGGCGACGGCCACCTCGACGGCGATGGTCGGACCTGGGATCGCCTACGCCTTCGCCCGCTCGCCGTTCGTACACGCCTCCGCGGCCCGCCACCTCTCCCGCATCGCTCCCGGGCGGGTCTTCCTCGGACTCGGCGCGGGCACCGGCCGGATGAACCGCGCCTGGTTCGGCGTGGATTCCTCGCACCCGGCGCCGCGGATGGCTGAGCTTATCGAAGTGATCCGCGCGTTCCTGCAGGCGGAGAACGGCGACAGAATCGCCTTCAGCGGCGACTACTACTCGATCGACGCCGATATCCGCGCGCCGGTGTTCGGCCGTCTGGACGTGCCGATCCTGATCGGCGCGTTCAACCGGATCATGCTGCGCGTGGTGGGGCGCAGCGCGGACGGCGTGCTGGGCCACGGCATCTTCACCGACCGCTGGTGGAATGAGGTCGTCGACCCCGAAATCCAGCGCGGCGCCAGTGAAGCAGGCCGGGACGCGGCCGCGTTGGGACGGTGGGGCTGGGTCATCACGGCGATCGACGACGAGAACCCAAAGCGCGCCATCACCGAGGCCAAGCTGCAGATCGCGTTCTACCTGACCGTCAAGACCTACGACTCGCTGGTGGCGTTGCACGGCTGGCAGGACGAGGTGGCCGCGATCCGCAAGACCTTCCGGGCCGGCGATCCCAGGGCCATCGCCGACCATGTCACCGACGAGATGCTGTGGTCGATCGCGATATGCGGGGATTCGGCGCAGGCCGCTGAAATGCTGGCGGCGCGGAAGCGCTTGCCGGAGACCGGGTTCTTCTGTCCGCCGGCGTTTCTGGTCAGCGCGCGGCGGAAATCGCAGTATGACCGGGACATGGTTAAGCTGTCTGAACAAATCACCAGTTCAACCCGGTAATCATGGTTTACTGAGTTGAACAGCTGGCCGGTCCTGGTCGGCTCGTCGTCATCCTGGGAGATCTGGTGGCTCGAAGCACACCGTTGGCGCCGATGATCGGACCCGACTCCGTCACACCGATCAGCGGGGGGGCCGTCCGCTCGCCGAAGACAGCCGAACTGGTCGCCCGCACGTTGCGCCGCATGGTCGTTGACGGAAAGCTCAAAGAGGGCGACTTCCTGCCCAATGAGGCGGAGCTGATGACCCACTTCGCCGTCAGTCGTCCGACGCTGCGCGAAGCGGTCCGCGTCCTGGAATCCGAGCGACTGGTCGAGGTACGTCGCGGTTCGCGCACTGGCGCGCGGGTCCGGGTGCCGGGTCCCGAAATCGTCGCCCGCCCCGCCGGCCTGCTGCTCGAACTGTCGGGCGCGACCATCGCCGACGTGATGGTCGCGCGCGCCGGCATCGAGCCGGCGGCGGCCCGCCTGCTCGCCGAGTCCGGCACGCAGCAGGCGTTCGATGAGTTGGAAGCCATTGCGACCGAGACGATTCCGGCGGCCTGGGAGTCGGGCCGACTGGCCGAGGCGACGGCGGCGTTCCACCGGCGCATGGTCGAGCTCTCCGGCAACTCGACGTTGGGCATGATCGCCGGGATGCTGCATGAGATTACCGAGCGGCACACCGCGGCGACCATCAATGAGAAACGCAGCGTCCCCCGGGCGCAGTACGACAAGCTGCTGCGGTCATACCGGCACCTGATCGACCTGGTGCGGGCGCGCGACGGCGCCGAGGCGGAAGCGCACTGGCGCCGACACATGGATACCGCACGCGAGCTGATGCTGAAGGGGCACGAGACCATCAAAGTCCGCGATGTGATGGAGTAAGGCCCGGGCTAACAGTAGGAATAGGCAGACGGGCTGACGCGGTTGCAAAGAGGCGCCACCGGACGGTGACCATTCGCCTCCACCCGAAGGACGTCTCGTGACCGCAAAACCATTCACCTCGACCGTTCTCGGATCCCCGCGCATCGGCCCGCACCGCGAGCTCAAGCGGGCGGTCGAGGGCTACTGGAGCGGCCGCACCACTCTATCCGAGCTGGAAGCCGTCGCGGCCACGCTGCGGCGCGACACCGGGTCGGCGCTCACCGAAGCGGGCCTGGACTCGGTGCCGGTGAACACGTTCTCCTACTACGACCTGGTCCTCGACACCGCGGTCCTGTTCGGCGCGCTGCCGGACCGCGTCGCGCACATAGCCGACGACCTGGACCGGTATTTCGCCGCCGCGCGGGGCACCGACGACATCGCGCCATTGGAAATGACCAAGTGGTTTGACACCAATTACCACTACCTGGTTCCCGAGATCGGGCCAGACACCCGGTTCAGCCTGCACCCCGCCAAGGTGCTGGATGAACTGAAAGAGGCTCAGACTCAGGGTGTCCCGGCCCGACCGGTGCTCGTCGGCCCGATCACGTTCCTGGCGCTGAGCAAGGGCGTCGGCGGCGCTTCCGCGCCGATCCAACGTCTGGATGAGCTCGTGGCGGTGTACGCCGACCTGCTCAGACTGCTTGCCCAAGCGGGCGCGCAATGGGTCCAACTCGACGAACCGGTGCTGGCGACCGACATCGTCGACGACGCTGCCGCGCTGGCCGAACGGGCTTACACCGCAATGGGTTCGGTGTCCGAACGGCCCGCCATCTTCGTCGCGAGCTACTTCGGCTCGTTGGGCGCCGCACTGCCCGCCCTGGCCCGCACGCCCGTCGAGGCGATCGGCGTCGATCTGATCGCGGGCGGCGACACCGGAGAAGGCGCGGTGGTTGCGGTGCCGGAACTGGCTACCAAGATACTGGTCGCCGGTCTCGTGGACGGCCGCAACATCTGGCGCACGGACCTCGAGGCCGCGCTGAACAGGCTGGCCACCCTGCTCGGCTCCGTGGGCACGCTCGCGGTCTCCACTTCGTGCTCGACGCTGCACGTGCCCTACGCGGTCGAGGCCGAGACCGGGATCGACGACCGGTTGCGTAGCTGGCTGGCCTTCGGCGCCGAAAAGGTCGACGAGGTTGTCACGCTTGCCCGGGCCCTGCGTGAGGGGCGGGATGAGGTGGCCGACGAGATCGCCGCGTCGAATGCGGCCGTCGAGTCGCGCCGATCCGATCCGCGCCTGCACATCGATGCCATCCGGTCCCGGATCGACGCGATCACCGCGACAGGATCGCACCGCGGGGCGGCCGATGCCCGACGCGACAGCCAGAACGCCCGGCTGCACCTGCCGCCGCTGCCCACCAGCACGATCGGCTCCTATCCGCAGACCTCGGCGATCCGCAAGGCGCGGGCGGCGCTGCGGGCCGGGGAGATCGACGACGCCAAATACACCAGGCGGATGCGCGCGGAGATCGCCGATGTCATTGCCCTGCAGGAGCGTCTCGGCCTTGACGTGCTGGTCCACGGCGAACCGGAGCGCAACGACATGGTGCAGTACTTCGCCGAGCAACTCGACGGCTTCTTCGCTACCCAGAACGGCTGGGTGCAGTCGTACGGCACCCGCTGCGTCCGCCCGCCCATCCTCTACGGCGACGTCGGCCGGCCGCATCCGATGACGGTCGACTGGATCACCTATGCGCAGTCGTTGACCGACAAGCCGGTCAAGGGCATGCTCACCGGGCCGGTCACCATCCTGGCGTGGTCATTCGTCCGGGACGACCAGCCGCTGGCGGACACCGCCAATCAGATCGCGCTCGCGATCCGCGACGAGACACTCGACCTGCAGTCGGCAGGCATCGCCATCATCCAGGTGGACGAGCCGGCGCTGCGGGAACTGCTTCCGCTGCGCACCGCCGACAAGGACGACTACCTGCGGTGGGCCGTCGATGCCTTTCGACTGGCGACGTCGGGGGTGGCGGACTCGACCCAAATCCACACGCATCTGTGCTATTCCGAATTCGGCGAGGTCATCGGCGCCATCGCCGATCTGGATGCGGACGTGACGTCGATCGAGGCGGCCCGCTCGCATATGGAGGTGCTCGACGACCTCAACGCCGTCGGCTTCGCCAACAGCGTGGGCCCAGGTGTCTACGACATCCACTCGCCACGGGTTCCCGGCACCGAGGAGATCGCCGCTTCGCTGCGTGCCGCACTCAATGCCGTACCGGCGCAACGGTTGTGGGTCAACCCGGACTGCGGTTTGAAGACGCGCAGCGTCGATGAGGTGACCGCCGCACTGCAGCACCTGGTCGCCGCCGCGGCACAGGTGCGGTCCGGCTAAGTCTGGACGACGGCGCCCCCGGTCGCGTAGACGCGAACCGGGACGTCGTCGGCCCAGGGCTGGCGGGTGACCATATCGGCCACCCTGACTTCCCCGCTCTCGAATTGACCGGTGGCGGCGTCGACCAGCCGGTACTGCTGAGTCTGCTTGTGGATCGGCTGCGCATCGAGCAGCACGACCCTGACCTCGCCGGGCTCGAAATGGCAGCGCTCCTGCATCGCCGTGATCAACTGCTCGTTGGTCATGTGGCCGTCACCGAAGTTCCACCCAATGGCGGTGCTACAGATGCGTTCTCCGTCGGTGAGGGTGTAATCATCCTCGCGGCCTGCCGGCATGGCCCGGTGGGCCAATGTGAACAACGCGCGGCCGTGGGTGTTCATCGCACGGAATGCGTACCCGAGGTAAATCAGGACCTGCGCCGCCTCCGGGCTGCCGTAAACGCGCTCCAGTTGGGCCTGCGGCATGCTCGCGATCGCCACGATGCCTCGTGCGATCTTCTCATCGGCTGACGGCTTCACACACCACAGCGTGGTATCCCAGTTGCCTGCGTAGTACCGCATGCCCGGCAGGAACGAGATCTTGCGGGGGAACAGGTTGCCGAGGACGACGGTGCCCGCGACCACGACGAACAGAATTGCCACCGGCACAGGGTTTTCCAGATCCGACAAGCCGAGATCGGCATGGGCGACGAACAGCGTGAGCACCCCGAAGATCATGAAGACGTTCCACTCCAACGGAACCCCCATCGGAATCGCGGACAGGATCGCCAGGTGGAAGCACACCATCACAAACGCGGCGACCGCCGTGACGATGCCGCCGTGGGAGAAGAACAGCACCAGCGGCACGCACATCTCGACGACCGTGCCGCCGTGCGCGAAGACCCGCGACAGCCGCCCCGGCCGCAGGTCATCGGGAAATTTCTCGAAGAACATCCGCTTGACGAATCGGGGCCGGAAGAGCGGGTTGTTGGACATCATCGTCGACACCACGAACGGAAAGTGCTTGTTGAGCTTTGATGTCGCCGCGCCCACCCAGATGATCACGAAAATCAGCTTGGCGCCGACGATCATGTCGACGCCGGCGAAGAGGAAGGTGACCGCCAGCGTGGCGTAGACCTCGCCGCGGGCCGCCAGGAAGATCACCTTGTCACGCAGACTCAGAACGCCGAGGATCGCGAGTATCACCAGGATCTGCCACATCGGCAGCACGCCGACCGTCGTGTGGAGTTCCGGTATCGGGCCGCTGCCGTCGGAGAACAGTGCGAACACGGTCACCGCGAGCAGCGCCGCATACAGCGCCACGTCCACCGGGGTGCGGGCAGTGCCTCTGGTGAGCGGGATGCGCCCCGGCCAGGGTGGCAGCCGAATGGTGCCGGGCCGCAGCCAGTACAGGATGGAGCCCATCGGGGGGAAGAACCGGTTGTTCAGGGGGCCGAACCCGCACCCGAGGCCGACCACCTCGAACAGCAGCGTGTAGAGCACGACCTTCTGGAAAACGATGGGTTCGGACCACCACGAGCCAACGTTGGTGAACCCGTCGATGCCCTGGGTGGACAGCGC
>JAOPWF010000540.1 GCA_025965815.1 Mycobacterium sp. | reverse complement strand
ATGATGAAACTCCGCATCGCCAACCCCGAATATCTGGTCGACATAAACGACCTGGCGCCCGAACTCGGATATATCGTGACGGACCCACAGGTCGTCCGGATCGGCGCCATGACCCGGCACCGGGAGGTGCTGGAGTCCGATGCGTTGGCCGCGGTCTGCCCCGTCTTCCGTGACGCCGAACGCGTCATCGCCGACCCGGTCGTGCGCAACCGCGGGACGGTCGGCGGGTCGCTGTGCCAGGCGGACCCTGCCGAGGACCTCACCACGGTCTGCACCGTGCTGGACGCCGTGTGTCTGGCCCGCGGTCCGTCGGGTGCGCGGGAGGTGGCCATCGACGACTTCCGGGAGGGGCCGTACGAGACGTCGCTGGCTCACCATGAGATTCTTATCGAGATACGGATTCCGTTGCGGCCGAACACGTCCAATGCCTACGCGAAGGTGGAGCGCAGGGTCGGCGACTGGGCGGTCGTGGCCGCGGGTGCCGCGGTGACACTGGACGGCGATTCGATCGCGGCGGCCAGAGTGGGACTCACGGCGGTCAACCCCGATGCCGAGGAACTCGCCGCCGTGCCCGAGGTACTGGTGGGTGAGGCGCCGACCGAGGAGGCCTTCGCCGAAGCGGGCCGGCGGGCCGCGCGCGCCTGCGACCCGGTGACCGACATGCGGGGCAGCGCGGACTACAAGCGACACCTCGCGGCCGAACTGACCACCCGAACCCTGCGCACCGCCGTCGAACGGGTGCGCGCCAGTCGATCCGGAGGACGCTAGCCATGCAGGTGACCATGACCGTCAACGGCGAATCGGTGAGCGCCGACGTCGAGCCCAGGCTACTGCTGGTGCACTTCCTGAGGGATCAACTGCGGCTCACCGGAACTCACTGGGGCTGTGACACCAGCAACTGCGGTACCTGCGTGGTGGACATGGACGGCGAACCGGTGAAGTCCTGCACGGTGCTCGCGGCGATGGCCAGCGGGCACAGCATCCGGACGGTGGAGGGACTCGAGACCGACGGCAAGCTCGATCCCGTGCAGGAGGGGTTCATGCAGTGCCACGGCTTGCAGTGCGGCTTCTGCACGCCCGGCATGATGATCACCGCCCGCGCCCTGCTCGACCGGATCCCCGATCCGGACGAGGCGACCATCCGCGAGGCCATCTCCGGGCAGATCTGCCGGTGCACCGGATACACGACCATCGTCCGGTCCATTCAGTGGGCGGCCCGCAACGGCCGCGAAGACTTCGCCCCCGAGGCACAGACCGACGACACGCTGGGCGCCGACGCCGGCGGGCATCTGATCGAAGCGGGGAGCGCGTAATGACCACACTGGAATCCCGCTCGCAGGACCTGAACGAGAACGACAGAGCCGACAACGACCACAAGCCGTGCGGGCACGGCAGGATGCTGCGCAAGGAGGACCCGCGGTTCATCCGCGGCCGCGGCAACTACGTCGACGACGTCGTGTTGCCCGGGATGCTGCACCTGGCAATCCTGCGCTCGCCGTATGCGCACGCCCGCATCACGAGCATCGATATTACTGCGGCGCAGGCGCATCCGAAGGTCAAGGCGGTGGTGACCGGCGCCGACCTCGCGGCCAAGGGGTTGGCGTGGATGCCGACGTTGTCCAACGATGTGCAGGCGGTGCTGGCCACTGACAAGGTCCGCTTCCAGGGCCAGGAGGTGGCGTTCGTCGTCGCCGAGGACCGCTATTCGGCCCGCGACGCGCTGGAGTTGATCGACGTCGACTACGACGCTCTGGATCCGGTCATCGACGCCAGGCGCGCGCTGGATCCCGATGCCGAGGTGATCCGCACCGACCTCGACGGCAAGACCGACAACCACTGCTTCGACTGGGAGACCGGCGACGCCGCGGCCACCGATGCCGCGTTCGCCAAGGCCGACATCGTGGTCAAGCAGGAGATCGTCTATCCCCGGGTGCATCCCGCGCCGATGGAAACCTGTGGCGCGGTCGCCGATCTGGACCCGGTCAGCGGCAAGCTGACGCTGTGGTCCACCACCCAGGCCCCGCACGCGCACCGCACGCTTTACGCCTTGGTGGCGGGCCTGCCCGAGCACAAAATCCGGGTGATCTCGCCCGACATCGGCGGCGGCTTCGGCAACAAGGTACCGATCTATCCGGGCTACGTGTGCGCGATCGTCGGCTCGCTGCTGCTCGGTAAGCCGGTCAAGTGGATGGAAGACCGCAGCGAGAACCTGACCAGCACTGGGTTCGCCCGGGACTACATCATGGTCGGGGAGATCGCCGCTACCAACGACGGCAAGATCCTGGCCATCCGGTCTAATGTGCTGGCCGATCACGGTGCCTTCAACGGCGTTGCCGCACCGATGAAATACCCGGCCGGCTTCTTCGGTGTCTTCACCGGCAGCTACGACATCGAGGCCGCGTACTGCCACATGACCGCGGTCTACACCAACAAGGCACCCGGTGGCGTCGCCTACGCGTGCTCGTTCCGCATCACCGAGGCGGTCTACTTCGTGGAGCGGCTGGTGGACTGCCTCGCCTACGAGATGAATCTCGACCCGGCAGACCTGCGGCTGCGAAACCTGCTGCGGCCCGAGCAGTTCCCGTACAAGAGCAAGACGGGCTGGGTTTACGACTCGGGTGACTACGAGACCACCATGCGGCTGGCGATGGACATGATCGGCTACGACGAGTTGCGCCGCGAGCAGGCCGACAAGCGTGAGCGCGGCGAGTTGATGGGCATCGGCATGTCCTTCTTCACCGAAGCGGTCGGCGCGGGGCCGCGCAAGGACATGGACATCCTGGGACTGGGGATGGCCGACGGGTGCGAGCTGCGGGTCCATCCGACGGGCAAAGCCGTAGTCCGGCTGTCAGTTCAGACGCAGGGCCAGGGGCATGAGACCACCTTCGCCCAGATCGTCGCCGAAGAGCTGGGCATCCCACCGGACGACATCGACGTGGTGCACGGCGACACCGACCAGACACCCTTCGGGCTGGGCACCTACGGCAGCCGCTCGACACCGGTGTCGGGGGCGGCGGCGGCGCTCGTCGCACGCAAGGTCAGGGACAAAGCGAAGATCATCGCGTCCGGGATGCTGGAGGCGTCGGTCGCCGACCTGGAATGGGAGAAGGGCTCCTTCCACGTCAAGGGGGATCCGTCGGCATCGGTGACAATCCAGGACATCGCCATGCGGGCGCACGGGGCGGGTGACCTGCCCGAGGGCCTGGAGGGTGGTCTCGACGCCCAGATCTGTTACAACCCCGAGAATCTGACTTACCCGTACGGCGCCTACTTCTGCGTGGTGGACGTGGATCCCGGAACAGCCGTGGTGAAGGTGCGCCGGTTCCTCGCCGTCGACGATTGCGGAACCCGCATCAACCCGATGATTATCGAGGGACAGGTACACGGCGGCATCACCGACGGCATCGGCATGGCGCTGATGGAGATGATCGCCTTCGACGAGGAGGGCAACTGCCTGGGCGGGTCGTTGATGGACTACCTGATCCCCACCGCCGTCGAGGTGCCCTACTTCGAGACCGGCCACACCGTGACGCCGTCCCCGCACCACCCGATCGGAGCCAAGGGTGTCGGCGAATCCGCCACCGTCGGTTCGCCGCCCGCGGTGGTCAACGCCGTGGTTGATGCGTTGGCGCCGTATCGGGTTCGGCACGCCGACATGCCCCTGACGCCGTCCCGCGTGTGGGAGGCGATGCAGGGACGGGCGACACCACCGATTTGAGGAGCGGCAGGAATTTCTATGACGATGAGCGAGCGGGTGCAGCAGCTGCTGCGTGCCCGGACACCGTTCGTTCATGCGACCGTGGTGCGCGCCCAGCAGCCAACCTCGGCGCACGCGGGCGACGAGGCGATCCTGCTGCAGGACGGGACCATCGAGGGCTTCGTCGGTGGCCAGTGCGCGCAGAACTCGGTCCGCCGGGCGGCGATGGGTGCGTTGCAGACGAACGAAAGCGTGCTGCTGCGGGTACTTCCGGACGGTGATGTGCACTTCCCCGAGGCTCCCGGTGCATGCGTCGTAGTGAATCCGTGCCTGTCGGGCGGCGCCCTGGAGATCTTCCTCGCGCCGCAGGTACCCGCGCCGCTGGTCCGGATCCTCGGTGCCACGCCGATCGCCGACGCGCTGGTCGGGTTGTGCGGGGCGCTGGGTTACGTCGTGCAGCGTGGAG
>JAOPWF010000538.1 GCA_025965815.1 Mycobacterium sp. | reverse complement strand
CTGCCAGGTGTTGGCGGACCTGCAGACCCTCGCCGAACGCAGGGGATCGCTACCGGGACTGCGGATGTCCTACTTCGGCGACGGCGCGAACAACATGGCCCATTCGCTGATGCTGGGCGGCGTCACGGCAGGTATGCACGTGACCATAGCCGCGCCAAAGGGTTTCGAGCCCGCGCCGCAGTTCGTCGCGGCCGCCGAGAAGCGCGCCGCCACCACCGGCGGATCGGTCGCCCTCACCGCCGACGCACGAGCCGCCGCCTACGGCTCGGATGTCCTGGTCACCGACACCTGGACCTCGATGGGCCAGGAGAACGACGGGCTGGACCGCGTCCGGCCCTTCCGGCCGTTCCAGCTCAACGCCGCCCTGCTCGAGATGGCCGACCCCGCCGCGATCGTGCTGCACTGCCTGCCCGCACACCGCGGCCACGAGATCACTGACGAGGTCATCGACGGGCCGCAGAGCGCGGTGTGGGACGAGGCCGAGAATCGCCTGCACGCGCAGAAGGCGCTGCTGGTCTGGCTTTTGGAGCGCCTGCGATGACGACCAGCGGGCAGAAGGCGGCGCCAGAGGTCAGCGCCACCCGCGCCGGGCGTCAGGCCCGCATCGTGGCGCTGCTGTCGTCGCGCTCGGTGCGCAGTCAGAGCGAACTGGCCGCCCTGCTGTCTGCCGAGGGGATCGACGTCACCCAGGCCACGCTGTCGCGCGACCTGGAGGAACTCGGCGCGGTGAAGCTACGCGGCGCCGACGGCGGGGGCGGCGCGTACGTGGTGCCCGAGGACGGCAGCCCGGTTCGCGGTGTGTCGGGCGGCACCGAGCGGGTTTCGCGGTTGCTCGGCGATCTGCTGGTGTCCACCGACTTCAGCGGCAACCTCGCGGTGCTGCGCACCCCACCCGGCGCGGCGCACTACCTGGCCAGCGCCATCGACCGGGCCGCGCTGCCGTTCGTGGTGGGCACCGTGGCCGGTGACGACACCATCTTCGTCGTCGCCCGCGAACCCATGACCGGCGCCGAACTCGCGCGCACAATTGAGAACTTTCAGTAACGGTTCACAGCAGTACGTAGTAAGGAGATTGGTACATGTCCGAACGCGTCATCTTGGCGTATTCCGGCGGGATGGACACTTCGGTGGCGATCAGCTGGATCGGCAAGGAGACCGGTAAAGAGGTCGTGGCGGTGGCCATCGACCTCGGCCAGGGCGGCGAGGACATGGAAGTCGTCCGGCAACGCGCGCTGGACTGCGGCGCCGTCGAAGCGGTTGTCGTCGACGCGCGGGACGAGTTCGCCGACGAGTACTGCCTGCCTACCATCCAGTCCAACGCCCTGTACATGGACCGCTATCCGCTGGTGTCGGCGATCAGCCGCCCGCTGATCGTCAAGCATCTGGTCGCCGCGGCGCGTGAGCACGGCGGCGGCATCGTCGCGCACGGCTGCACCGGCAAGGGCAATGACCAGGTGCGTTTCGAGGTCGGATTCGCTTCGCTCGCACCGGATCTCGAGGTGTTGGCGCCGGTCCGTGACTATGCGTGGACCAGGGAGAAGGCGATCGCTTTCGCCGAGGAGAACGCCATCCCGATCAACGTCACCAAGCGCTCGCCCTTCTCCATCGACCAGAACGTGTGGGGTCGCGCGGTGGAAACCGGTTTCCTGGAACATCTGTGGAACGCACCCACCAAGGACGTCTACGACTACACCGAAGACCCGACGGTGAACTGGAGCACGCCCGACGAGGTGGTCGTGGGCTTCGAACGCGGCGTTCCGGTGTCCATCGACGGCAACCCGGTCACGGTCCTGGAGGCCATCGTCGAACTCAACCGCCGTGCCGGCGCGCAGGGTGTCGGACGCCTCGACGTGGTCGAGGACCGGCTGGTCGGCATCAAGAGTCGCGAGATCTACGAGGCCCCCGGTGCCATGGTGCTGATCACCGCGCACACCGAACTTGAACACGTGACGCTGGAACGCGAACTCGGCCGGTTCAAGCGGATGACCGACCAGCGTTGGGGTGAGCTGGTTTACGACGGGCTGTGGTACTCACCGCTGAAGAACGCGCTGGAGACATTCGTCGCCGAGACTCAGGAACACGTCACCGGCGAGATCCGGCTGGTGCTGCACGGCGGGCACATCGCGGTCAACGGCCGCCGCAGCGCGGAGTCGCTCTACGACTTCAACCTGGCCACCTACGACGAGGGCGACACCTTCGACCAGTCCAGCGCCAAGGGCTTCGTGCACGTGCACGGGCTGTCGTCGAAGATCGCGGCGCGACGGGACCTGGGCACGTGAGTCCCGATCGCCGAAGACGAGGGGTCGCTACGTGAGTTCCACCAACGAAGGATCGCTGTGGGGCGGGCGGTTCGCCGACGGACCGGCGGACGCGCTGGCGGCGCTGAGCAAGTCGACCCACTTCGACTGGGTGCTCGCGCCCTACGACATCACCGCCTCCAAGGCCCACGCCCGAGTGCTGTACCGGGCGGGTCTGCTCACCGAAGAGCAGCGTGACGGGCTGCTCGCCGGGCTGGACAGCCTGGGCGACGACGTGGAATCCGGCAGCTTCGGCCCGGTCGTCACCGATGAGGATGTGCACGGTGCGCTTGAACGCGGCCTGATCGACCGGGTCGGCGCGGACCTGGGCGGGCGGCTGCGGGCCGGTCGCTCGCGAAATGACCAGGTGGCCACGCTGTTCCGGATGTGGTTGCGCGACGCGGTGGAGCGAGTCGCCGGCGGTGTGCTCGACGTCGCCGGGGCGCTGGCCACCCAGGCGCAGGCGCACCCCACGGCGGTCATGCCCGGTAAGACCCATCTGCAGTCGGCGCAGCCGATCCTGCTGGCCCACCATCTGCTCGCGCACGCCCACCCGCTGCTGCGCGACGTGGACCGGTTGCTGGACTTCGACCGGCGCACGGCCGTGTCCCCGTACGGCTCCGGGGCGCTGGCCGGGTCGTCGCTGGGCCTGGATCCGGATGCGATCGCCGACGAACTCGGCTTCGCCGCGGCGTCCGACAACTCCATCGACGCCACCGCGGCCCGGGACTTCGCCGCCGAGGCGGCCTTCGTGCTGGCCATGATCGGCGTCGATCTGTCGCGGCTGGCCGAGGACATCATCCTCTGGAGCACAACCGAATTCGGCTACGCCACCCTGTCGGACTCGTGGTCGACGGGCAGTTCGATCATGCCGCAGAAGAAGAACCCGGACATCGCTGAGCTGGCCCGCGGCAAGGCTGGGCGGTTGATCGGCAACCTCGCCGGGCTGATGGCAACGCTGAAGGCGCTGCCGCTGGCCTACAACCGCGACCTGCAGGAGGACAAGGAGCCGGTATTCGACTCCGTCGGGCAGCTGGAGTTACTGCTGCCGGCGATGGCCGGACTGGTCCGCACCCTGCGGTTCGACGTCGACCGGATGGCCGAACTGGCGCCGCTCGGATACACGCTGGCCACCGACATCGCCGAGTGGCTGGTACGCCGCGGTGTCCCGTTCCGGGTGGCTCACGAGGCAGCAGGTGCCGCGGTGCGCGCGGCCGAGGCCCGCGGCGTGGGGCTCGAGGAGCTCGAGGATGCCGAACTGGCCGGCATCCATCCGCAGCTGACGCCTCAGGTCCGCGAGGTCCTCACCGTCGACGGCTCGGTGAACTCGCGCGACGCCCGCGGCGGCACCGCGCCGATCCAGGTCGCCAAGCAACTCAGCGTGGTGCGCGACACCAGCGACCAGCTCCGGGCCCGGCTGCGCGGTTAGTCGTCGGCCAGTATCTATTCCAGGAGGCCCAGCCAGGCTTCTTCCAGTGAATCCTTGCGCGCCAGCAGTTCGTTGAGTTCGGCGTTCAGCTCGCCGAGCCGGACATGGTCGTGCGCCGCCGCGGCCATCACCTCGTGCAGGGCGGCGATGCGGTCGTCCAGCTTGCCCAGCTGCCCCTCGATGCGGGCCAGTTCCTTGCCGGTGCGCCGTTCCCGCGCCGACGCCGTCTCGGAACGCCCGGAGTCCGGCCGCGCGGCCGCCGCGGGATCGGCGGCGGCGCGGTCGTCCAGGTACTGCTCTATACCGCCGGGCAGCATGTCGGCGCGGCCGCCGCCGGTCAGAGCGTATGTGACGTCGGTGACTCGTTCGAGGAAGTACCGGTCGTGGGTGACGACGATCAGGGTGCCGGGCCAGCTGTCGAGGTAGTCCTCGATGACGGTGAGCGTGTCGATGTCCAGGTCGTTGGTGGGCTCGTCGAGCAGCAACACGTTCGGCTCGTCGAGCAGCAGCCGCAGGAACTGCAGCCTGCGGCGCTCGCCGCCGGACAGGTCGGCCAGCCGCGCGGTCAGCTTGTCGCCGGTGAAACCGAAGTCCTCCAACAGCGTCGCTGCGCTGATCTCGCGGCCGCCGGAAAGTTCGGTGATGCGGCGGCGGTCCTCGACCGCGTCGATCACCCGTTCGTGGCCGGTCAACTCGCTCAGCGCCTGACTCAGGTGGCCGATTCGCAGTGTCGTCCCGCGCTTCATGGTCCCCGCCGCGGGCTCCAGTTCGCCGGCCAGCAGGCGCAGCACCGACGTCTTGCCGGTGCCGTTCACCCCGACCAGGCCGATCCGCGCTCCCGGCCCGATCGACCAGTCGATGCCGTCCAGGATCGTCTTCGGCGGCTCGCCGACCTCGAGACGCACCCGGTGCATGTCGAACACGTCCTTGCCCAGCCGGGTGGTGGCGAACCGTTGCAGCACAAGCGAATCCCGTGGCGGTGGCTCGTTGGCGATGAGGGCGTTGGCCGCCTGGATCCGGAATCGGGGCTTCGAGGTGCGCGCGGGCGGGCCGCGGCGCAGCCACGCCAACTCCTTGCGCATCAGGTTTCTCCGGCGCGACTCTGTGCCCGCCGCCTGCCGCATCCGCTCGGCGCGGGCCAGCACGTAGGCGGCGTACCCGCCTTCGTAGGCTTCGACGGCGCCGTCATGCACCTCCCACGTACGGGTGCAGACCGCGTCGAGGAACCACCGGTCGTGACTGACCACCACCAGCGCCTTCGAGCGCTGGGCGGCTAAGTAGTTCGCCAGCCAGCCGATCACCTCGACATCCAAGTGGTTCGTCGGTTCGTCCAGTACCAGGACGTCGTGGCCGGCCAGCAGCACCGCCGCCAGCGCCACTCGGCGTCGCTCACCGCCGCTGAGCCGCCCCACGTCGGCGTCCAGGTCCACCTCGGCCAGCAGGTGCTCGACGATGACCCGGGTGTTCGGTTCGGCCGCCCAGATGTGATCAGGCCGCCCTCCGACGTCCGATCTCCCGTCGCTTCGCTCGCCCAGGATGACCTCGCGCACGGTGGCGTCGGGCGCGAAGTCATCGCTCTGGTGCAGGTAGCCCACCGACAGGCCCGAGGTGTGGGTGACCCGTCCGGTGTCGGGTTCGCGCGTCCCGGTCAGGATCTGCAGCAACGTGGTCTTGCCGTCGCCGTTGCGGCCGACGACGCCGATCGCGTCCCCTTCGTCGACGCCCAGGCTGACCGCGTCGAGCAGGGTCCGGGTGCTGTAGGTGACGCTCGCGCGTTCGAGGTTGATGAGGTTGGCCATCAGGCGCCGATGATAGGTGGAGGTGCCGCGCACGCAGCGGACGTCGATGAAACCCCGGGCGGCGGGGAGGAATTGTGCCCGACACGTGAGGTTGCTGTGGACGTTGAAGTCAGTTAACCCGCAGTTCGCGATAGTTGTATAGATATGTAGACGCCAACTGGTGGAGCGAGAAAACGGGGGACTGATGTCTGGACGTAAGGTGCTCGCGGGTGCTGTGGCTTTGCTGACCGCAATGGCAGTGGCGGGTGGTTGTGGCAGTCAATCGTCAGACTCGAGCCAGCCCGGGACTGTCCGGTTGGCCGTCACCGATCTGCAGGGTCTGGAGGAACTGCAGCGGGAGTTCGGTGCCTTCAAGGCATGCCTTCGAACGGTTTTCCGCAGCGATCCGTCGACGCGTCCTGGGCGTGTAGAGGTGTAGATGAGTAATCTTCTTCACATGATCAACAGGTATGCGGACCGCCCGATATACCGACAGCTGAGCGACTTGCTGGAGGCTCGGCTTGCGGGGGAGGCGAGGCCGGGCGATCGGCTGCCGAGCGAGGCGGAGTTGTCGCAGGAATTCGATATCAACCGCCTCACCGTCCGCCGGGCGCTCAACGAGTTGAATGAGCGCGGCCTGATTGAAACTGTGCACGGGAAGGGATCATTCGTTGCGTCACCCCGGGTTCGGTACAACGTCTCGGCGGGCCGTGACGCAAGGTTCACCCGCAGCATGCATGAGCTGGGCCGCCGGGTCAGCCTCCGGCTGCTGTCGGCAAGGACGGTCGAAAGCTCGGAGCTGCAGCGCGAACTCGACACCACCGGCGCTGTGCTGGTGTGTACCACCGTGCGGCTTGTCGACGGCGAACCCTGGTCACTTACCGTCACCTCGATTGACGCGGAGCGCTTTCCCGGGCTGGCGCAGCAATGGTCCGGTGAAACGTCACTGTTCGATTACCTGCTGGAAAATCACGGCGTGCGGATGCAACGTGCCCACCGGACATTCGCTGCCGACCTCGCAGAACCCGCGGAGGCGGAGCAGCTCCAGCTGCGGGTGGGCGCCGCGATCCTGGAGATGCGCGGTCTCAACGTCGATCAGGATGGAAGGCCGATCGCCTTTGTGCAGCACAGGTTTCGCGGAGACAGAGTTCAGTTCACGGTGGACCTGGCATGAGGGCAGAACGACGCTTCGAGGCCCTTGCCGGTGCGGACGCGCGTGTATTGGAGACACTCGCCGACGAGATTCTGTTCGAGGGGGCCGCGGCTACGGTCACCGCCGGACCCGAGTCGGTGAGCGCCCCGATCAGGGTTCCGGTTCCCGGGTCTCGTGATACCACAGTGGCTCTCGGGCACGTGGCTCTCACGCGGTGCACCGTCCTGCTCGGCGGGACACGTGGGGACGGGATTCGCCCCGGTTATGACCTGGTCGACGCGGATCGCCTGAGCATGATCGCCGACCGGCGGGAAGAAGTTGCCACGCTTGCGCACCAGGACGGCATCGTACTTGCGAGCCACGACGACAGAACTCCCGAACACATCGAGCAGGGCTTCGCCGTCGGTGCCCGGATCGCCGAGTTTCCCCTGACGATGGCGGCTGCGCGCCGGGCCAAGCAACTCGGGATGGCAGTCGTCCTCGGTGCCCGCAACGCAATCCGTAAGTGCTCGACATCATCGGGCAACCTGCTGGCCGCGGACGCGGTTGCAGCCGGTGTGTGCGACGTTCTGTGTTCGGACTACCTTCCCTCGTCTTTACAGTCGGCGCCGCATGTGCTTGCGCGTGAAGGCTCGGCGCCGTTGTCCAGCGCGATTGATCTCGTGTCCGCCAATCCGGCGACGGTCCTCGGTCTACCTCCAGTCGCCATCCACGTGGGGAAGCCGCTGACTGCGTCACTTCGGCGGGTCCAGCCTGCCGGCAACGGTTCCATCGGGGCGGGAGCGCACGTTGGAATGGCCTTGTGGCGCAACGGGCGACTCGTTTTCGGCCGGCAGTCGCAAGCCTTCCGAATTGTGCCCGCTGCGGTTTGAGTGCCGACCGGCACAGACTTTGCTAGGCAGCGATGAGTCGGTGCCGTCCCCAAACACTGAAGTCGCCCGAGCGCGTTGTGCCATGATGGCGACTGCAATCGGGGGACTGAGCGTCAAAAGGGGAACGACCGGTGGTGGACCTCTCGGCATTTACCAGACCGGTTGAGCGGCTGGTGGCCACCGCGCAGAACGGGCTCGAAGTGCTGCGCTACGGCGGCCTGGAGACCGGTGCCGTGCCATCGCCCTTCCAGATCGTCGAGAGCGTGCCGATGTACCGGCTGCGGCGGTACTTCCCACCGGACACCCGGCCCGGTGCGGCACCGTCAGGCCCGCCGGTGCTGATGGTGCACCCGATGATGATGTCGGCGGACATGTGGGACGTCACCCGCGACGAGGGCGCGGTCGGGATTCTGCACAAGGTTGGGATCGATCCGTGGGTGATCGACTTCGGCTCACCCGACCGGGTCGAGGGCGGCATGCGGCGCAACCTGGCCGACCACATCATCGCGGTGAGCGAAGCCGTGGACACGATCAAGGAGGCCACCGGGCGCGACGTCCACCTGGCCGGCTACTCGCAGGGCGGCATGTTCTGCTACCAGACGGCCGCCTACCGCAGGTCGCGCGACCTGGCCAGCATCGTCGCGTTCGGCTCGCCGGTGGATACCCTGGCCGCCCTGCCGATGGGCATCCCGGCCGGCCTCGGTGCCGCCGCCGCCGACTTCATGGCCGACCACGTCTTCAACCGGTTGGACATCCCAGGCTGGTTGGCGCGCACCGGGTTTCAGATGCTCGACCCGATCAAGACCGCCCAGGCACGGGTCGACTTCGTCCGGCAACTGCACGACCGCGAGGCCCTGCTGCCGCGCGAGCAGCAACGCCGCTTCCTGGCCTCGGAGGGCTGGATCGCGTGGTCCGGTCCCGCGATCTCCGAGCTGCTCAAGCAGTTCGTCGCCCACAACCGGATGATGACCGGCGGCTTCTCCATCAACGGCGAGTTGGTCACCCTGAACGACATCGACTGCCCGGTGCTCGCGGTCGTCGGCGAGGTAGACGACATCGGTCAGCCCGCGTCGGTGCGCGGCATCAAACGCGCCGCCCCGCAGGCCGACGTCTACGAATTCCTGATCCGCACCGGCCACTTCGGTTTGGTGGTTGGCTCCAGGGCGGCGTCCATCACCTGGCCGGCGGTTGCCGAGTGGGTCAAATGGATCGACGGCGACGGCGACATGCCGGAGAACGTCGTGCCGATGGCGTTGCAACCGGCGGAGCACACC
>JAOPWF010000513.1 GCA_025965815.1 Mycobacterium sp. | reverse complement strand
GTCGCCGCCCTCCGACGGCACTCGCCGACGATCCCCGCGGAGCAGTGCTCGACGCCGTCTTCTGCCCGCGCACCTGACCGCGCTACTCCGCCATATCGAGCACCGGCGTGGGCCGCTGGAAGCCCCGGGTGACAACGGCCAGCAGGATGACTCCGGCGGCCAGCCAGCACAGCCCGATCACCAGGGTGAGCCCGGACAGACTGGTCCACAGCCAGACGGTCAACGCAAAGCCGATCAGCGGAAGGACCAGGTTACTGACGACGGCCCGCTCGTGGCGGTCGATGTAGTAGTGCTTGATGACGGCGAGGTTCACCGCCGAGAACGCCACCAGGGCACCGAAACTGACGACTGACGCCATGGTGGCCAGGTCCATCACAACGGCGAGCAGCGACACCGCCGACACCACCAGGATGGCGTACACCGGCGTGCTGAACCGGGGCGAGACGTGACCGAACACCCGCCGAGGCAGGACACCGTCGCGGCCCATGGCGTACAGGATCCGCGCGACCGAGGCCTGCGAGGTGATCGCAGAACCCAGAGCGCCCGCAACATACGCGGCGGTGAAGAACGTGCTGAGGAATTGACCGCCCGCTGTCGTCATGACATCCAGCGAGCCGGAGTCGACGTCGGAGAACTCGTTTGACGGGAAGACCAACTGGGACAGATACGACAGCACGACGAAGATGATCCCGGCCCCGACGGTGGCGATCATGATCGCGCGGGGAACGGTGCGGGTCGGATCCTTGGCCTCCTCGGACAGTGTTGACACCGCGTCGAAGCCGAGGAACGACAGGCACAGGATCGCCGCTCCGGCGAAGATCGGGGTAGCCCCGTCCGCGGTACCGTCGCCGGTCAGCGGTGCCATCAGGTCCACGCTGCCGGTGCCGGACAGCGTGACGCAGGCGAGCACGATGAATACGACGATGAACACGGCCTGCAGCGCGATGATGAGGAAGTTGGCCCGCGCGACCGACACGATGCCGACGATGTTGAGCACGGTCACGATCGCGATGGTGACGAGGATGAAAATCCACGCCGGCACGGCCGGGATGGCCGCGTTTAGATAGATGCCGATGACCAGGTAGTTGAGCATCGGCAGGAAGAGGTAATCCAGCAGCAGCGACCATCCGGCAAGGAAACCGACAGGAGCTCCGAAAGCCTTCTGGGAGTATGTGTATGCCGACCCGGCAACGGGATAGGCAGCTGCCATGCGCGCATAGGAGCGTGCGGTGAACACCATCGCCGCCAGCGTGACCAGGTAGGCCACCGACAGTCGACCGCCGGTGGTTTCGGTCACGATGCCGTAGGTGGTGAAGACGGTCAGCGGCACCATGTAGACGAGTCCGAACAGGACGAGCGACGGGGTTCCGAGCACCCGGCGCAGGTGGCCCTCACCCGGCTCGTCAGGTGCGGTGGGAGCGGATGAATCCGACGGCGCTGTCGACATGGTGTTCCCTTCAGTGATCGGCCGAATAGACCGGCCTGCCTTGCAGATACGTGGCACGGATGCCCAACGCCGGGATATCCAACGCAGGGATCGTACGCGGATCCCGGTCCAGCCACACGAGATCGGCGCTGGCCCCCTGGGCGATGCGGCCCCAACCACCGTCGGCGAACGCCTGCTCGGCCACCCCGGCGGTGTATGCGGTCAGCGCCCGCTCGATCGGGAGGATCTCCTCAGGCGTCCAGCCGCCCTCCGGGTCTCCCGCGGCGGTGCGGCGCGAGACGGCGACGGCGATGCCGTCGAGCGGCGCACCGGAGGACACCGGCCAGTCCGAGCCGAAGGACAGCCGGGCCGACTCGTCCAGGGTGCGCATGCGGTACTGCTTGTCGGCGCGTTCGGTGCCCAGGCGCGGAATCGTCAGCACGGTCATCAGCGCGTCCAACTGCGCCCACAGCGGTTGCATGTTGGGGATCACGCCGAGCCGGCCGAATCGGTCCATGTCGGCGTCGTCGATGAGTTGAGCGTGGGCGATGACCGGCCGACGGTCCCGGGGTCCATTGCGCTCGGCCACGTACTCGATCGCGTCGAGCGCCTGCCGGACTGCCGCATCGCCGATCGCGTGGATGTGGATCTGCAGACCGAGGTCATCGACGCGACGCGCCGCCTCGGCCAGTGACTGACCCTCCCAGACCTGCATGCCGTGATGGTCGTGCAGGGCCGAACAGTACGGGCTGAGCAGCGCGCCCGTCTCGTTCTCCACCACACCGTCGGCGAAGAACTTCACGGTCTGTGCGGTGAGCAGTGGCGATGACAGATTGTCGACCCGGCGGCGCGCGGCCGCGAAATGTTCGACCTGGGCATCGAAGAACCTGGGATCGGCGTACAGCGCGAGGTTGAACCGGACGCCGAGCGCTCCGCGCCGGGCCGCCTCGAGATAGGTGTCGACGTCCGCGGGCTCCACCCACGCGTCCTGCACCCAGGTCACCCCGCGCGCCAGGTAATAGTCGGCGGCGGTGCCCAGCGCGCGGATGCGGGTGTCCTCGTCGCGGCTCGGCACCACCGCGTGGACCAGATCGACCGCGCCCCATTCGCGCAGCGTGCCGAGGACCGAGCCGTCCTCGCGGTGCACGATCTCGCCGAGCACCGGGTCCGGCGTCTCCGCGGTGATTCCGGCCAACTTCAGCGCGACCGAGTTGCACCATGCGGTGTGGTAATCCCAGGCGCGCAACACCACCGGCCGATCGGGTACGGCGTCGTCCAGCCAGCGGGCGTCGAACAGGCCGCCCGGCGCGAGGCTGCTGTCATACGAGGCGCCGACGATCCACTCCTCGTCGGGGTGTTGTTGAGCGAACACCCGTACCGCCTCCACGATCTCCGGCACCGATCCGCACTGCCGCACCGGCGGACCGGCCGCCTCCAGACCGCCCAGCAGCGGATGCGCATGGCCGTCGCCGAACGAGGCCATCAGGAAGCCGCCGTCCAGGTCGACCTCGTCGACGTGGAAGTACTCCGGACTGAGTCGGCGGGCCCGCTCCCCCACCGCCTCAACGACTCCGTTGATCACCAGCAGGGCGTCGGTGGTTTGGCCCGTCCCGGTCCAGATGGTCCCGCCGCGGAAGATCGTCGCCGACATCATCGGGACACTACCTGCGCTCCGATTCACCGCAAGGCAACCGCGGGGCATCCGGAAAACCAAGTGGGAACTACGCCCTAATTAATTTGCCTGAGATGGATCTCCACGTTGCGTGCCGAATCTGGCAAGCCCACCCATCCGGTGACACGATGGCTTCGAATAAGGGGTGTGGAACGCATGGATCCCGGGGAACGGATGGTCGCTGTCATCGGCAGCGGAGCCGCTGGCCTGACCGCCGCATACCTGTTGTCAGCGCGTGACCGAGTCACGCTGTATGAGGGCGACACCCGCCTCGGTGGGCACGCGCACACCCATTACCTCGACCGCGGCGACGGCAACATCGTCGGCGTCGATTCGGCGTTCCTGGTGCATAACGACCGCACCTATCCCACGCTGTGCCGGCTGTTCGCCGAACTGGGCATCGTTACCCAGGAGACGGACATGTCAATGTCGGTGCGCGATGACGCGAGCGGCCTCGAATACGCGGGCGCGAGGGGGATCGGCGGGCTGTTTCCGTCCTGGTCGTCGTTGTTCCGCCCGCGCTACCTGGCGATGCTGGCCGAGATCAAGCGGTTCCACAGGGCGGCCACCAGGCTGCTGGCCGACGAGTCGGCCGGCGACGACCTGGAGACCCTCGGCGCTTTTCTGGACAGCAACGGCTTCTCGCGGTACTTCATCGAACACTTCATGACGCCACTGGTGGCGGCGGTGTGGTCATGCGCGCCGGGCCACGCCATGCGCTACCCGGCCCGTTACCTGTTCGTCTTCCTCGAACACCACGGCATGTTGTCGGTATTCGGTTCACCGACCTGGCGCACGGTCACCGGCGGCTCGGCGAACTACGTGGAGGCGATCGCGACGCAGGTGGCCAAGGTGTCCGTCGGGGTTCCGGTCCGTGCGGTGCGCAGAACGTCCGACGGGGTCCTGGTGACAGCCGGCGACGCCGCCCCGCGGTTGTTCGACGCCGTCGTCATCGCCACCCATCCCGACCAGGCGCTGCTGATGCTCGACGAGCCGACCTCCGCCGAACGGGCGGTACTCGGCGCGATCCCGTACTCCACCAACTGGGCGCAGTTGCACACCGACGAATCGGTGTTGCCGCGCCGGGCCCGCGCCCGAGCGTCCTGGAACTACCTGACCACCCCCAACCGGGACGAGGTCGTGGTGACCTACGACGTCACCCGGCTGATGCGGCTAAGTGGGCCGAAGCGATTCCTGGTGACCCTGGGCGGGCGGGGCCACGTCGACCCCGCGGCGGTGCTTGCCGAGATGACCTACCACCACCCGCTGTACACCCCGGAATCCGTTGCCGCCCAACAGCTTCTACCCACCCTGGACGACGACCGGGTGGTGTTCGCCGGGGCCTACCATGGCTGGGGATTTCACGAGGACGGCGCGGCCTCGGGGCTACGCGCCGCCCGCCGCCTCGGCGCCGACTGGCCCACGGTCATCGCGCGGCGGACGGAGGCAGTCGCATGCTGACCACCGCCCTGTACCGGACCCGGATCACCCACCTGCGGCGGGCGCCGGTGCACCACTACTTCGAGCACCGCAGCTACAGCTGGTATGTCG
>JAOPWF010000501.1 GCA_025965815.1 Mycobacterium sp. | reverse complement strand
GTCACCGTGACGGTGAGCAAGGACGGCAAGTCCAGCGACCTCAAGGCCGACAAGGTGCTGCAGGCCATCGGCTTCGCGCCCAACGTCGAGGGTTTCGGGCTGGACTCCGCCGGCGTCAAGCTGACCGAGCGCAAGGCGATCGCCATCGACGAATACATGCGCACCTCGGTGCCGCACATCTACGCCATCGGCGACGTTACCGGGCTGCTGCAGCTCGCCCATGTCGCTGAGGCGCAAGGCGTGGTGGCGGCCGAAACCATCGCCGGCGCAGACACTTTGCCGCTTGGTGATTACCGGATGCTGCCGCGCGCGACGTTCTGCCAGCCGCAGGTCGCGAGCTTCGGCCTGACCGAAGAGCAGGCACGCGACGAGGGCTACGACGTCAAGGTGGCCAAGTTCCCGTTCACCGCGAATGCCAAGGCCCACGGGCTGGGCGATCCCAGCGGCTTCGTGAAGCTGATCGCCGACGGCAAGTACGGCGAACTGCTGGGCGGGCACCTGATCGGGCATGACGTCTCCGAACTGCTGCCCGAGCTGACGCTGGCCCAGAAGTGGGACCTGACCGCCAACGAACTAGCCCGCAACGTGCACACCCACCCGACGATGTCGGAGGCATTGCAGGAATGCTTCCACGGACTGATCGGACACATGATCAACTTCTGATCATGCGAGTCTGGGCGGTCGTACTGGCAGTTCTTGCCTTGATGGCTGGGGCCGTCGGCCTGGCGCAGGCCACGCCCGAGCAGCCCAACCTGAGCGGCTACGCCGAGGTCGCCGTGCCGGACTATCTGCATGATGGCGCCGTGTACTTCCACACGCCGGACGGACTCTCCTGCGCGCTCCGACCATCGACCTACATCGCCGGTTGCGACGGCGCCTTGCCCGCCGCGCCCCCGGGTGCCAACGAGATCGCGTTGGCCCCGGACACAGCGCTGGGCGGCTATCGTCAGACGGCCAACCCGCAATTCGGCATGCCCGGTGGGGCACAGCCGCGGGAACTGCCCGTCGGACACAAGATCGTCTACGAGGATTACGAGTGCGCGGTCGACGTCGGCGCGGTGACCATGTGCACCAAGGCTGCGCCGACGGCGAAGTGGTTTGTGCTGTCGCCCGCGGGCAGCGGTCTCGGGCCGCGCACCGCGGGTCTGCCCGACAATGTCCCCGATCCCAACGACTTCGTCGTCGGCGACGAGAGCTATGTCGTCGGCTCCGGGGCCAAGAACCTGTTCCCGGTCTTTACCGTCGGTAACGGGCTGACCTGCAAGATCGCGATGTACAGCGGCGGTGAGATCGGCTGTGACGGCCCGCTTCCCGGCCTGACGGGCGGACAGAACGAGATCTTCGCTCAGCTGCCCGGCGACGTCGGCATGCGTAAGACGGACACCCCGCACTACAGCACCCCGGCATACCCGGGACCGATCCGCCGGTTGCCCGCCCAACACCGGGTCACCGAAATGGGCGGCACGTGCATGGCCACGCCCGACGGTGGCGTGGCCTGTTACGGCACCATCGCCGGCGCCACCCAGGGCTTCGTCGTGTCGCCCGGCGCGACGTTCACGTTCGGCTAAGTCCGGCGGGCCGGGGGAGAGCGAAGCGACCCGGGAATCTAATCCGCAAAGTCCAGCGGGATCTTCAGCGTGCTCATTGTGGCCGCGAGTGCGTCGTACTGGCCTGCGAGCATGCAGAACTCGATGAGCCGCGGCCTGTCGAGGTGGCTCGCCAGCGCTGCCCATGTCTGTGGTGACATGGACCGGGTGACGACGAACTCGTCGGTCGCGGTGATCAGCACCCGCTGCCGGTCGGTGAGGCCTTCGGCGTCGGGACCCTCGAAGATCTTGGCCTGCACGTCCGCGTCGAGACCGCGGCTGCGGGCCAGCCGCCGGTGCTGCTGCAGCTCGTACTCGCAGTCGCGCAGGTAGCCGACCCGCAGGATCACCAGCTCAGCGTCCTTGCGCGGCAGTTTGCCCCAGTACAGCAGCACGCCCGAAAAGGGCAGCCAGGACAGGAACAACAGTTTGTGCTGACCCAGCGTGGTCATCAAATGCATCTGCGGGACGCGGATCGCTTTGGCCGCGAGTTTGGCTATCACCCAGCCGATCGGACCCAACTCGCGGAATCCGCCCGGCTTGATGCGGGCGAGCTCACTCACGGTTGTCGCACCAGGTAGGGGGAGACCGTGCTGCGGTGCTCGTCGAGGTCAAGGGCCCGGCCGAGTGCCGGGAAGGCGCGCTGTGGGCAGTTGTCCCGCTCGCACACCCGGCAGCCCGCCCCGATCGGCGTCGCGTTGTCTGACGACAAGTCGAGTCCTTCCGAGTAGATCAGCCGGTTCGCGTGGCGAACCTCGCAGCCCAGCCCGATCGCGAAGGTCTTTCCGGGTTGACCATATCGCGATGCCCGCCGCTCGACCGTTCGCGCCACCCACATGTAGTTGCGGCCATCGGGCATTTGCGCGATCTGCACCAGGATCTTGCCGGGGTTGGCGAACGTCTCGTAGACGTTCCACAACGGGCAGGTGCCGCCGCTGGAGGAGAAGTGAAACCCCGTGGCGGACTGGCGTTTCGACATGTTCCCGGCCTTGTCGACGCGGACGAACGAGAACGGCACACCCCGCATGGTGGGCCGCTGCAGGGTAGACAGCCGATGGCCGATCGTCTCGTAGCTCACCGAGTAGAACGCCGAGAGTCGCTCGACGTCGTAGCGGAAGTTCTCGGCGACGTCGTGGAACTGCCGGTAGGGCAGCACGGCGGCGGCGGCGAAGTAGTTGGCCAGCCCGAGCCGGGCCAGGGTCCGTGACTCGTCGCTGGTGAACTTGCCCTCGTCGACCATGCCGTCGATGAGGTCACCGAATTCCAGGTAGGCCAGTTCGGCCGCCAACTTGAACACCTGCTGCCCCGACGACAGGTGGTTGCTGATCTCCAGTGTCTTGGATTTGGGATCGAAGCGGTGCAGCACCGTGTCGCCGAGATCGATCCGCTTGACGATGTGCACGCCGTGCACCGTGCTCAGCCGGTCGGACAGCTCGCCGGCCAGATCTCCGCGGTGCATCCGCATCCGGACGGTGAGATCCTCTGCGGCGGTGTCGAGTTCGTGCAGGTAGTTCTGCCGCTGGTAGAAGTAGTCGCGCACCTCCTCGTGCGGCATCGTGATCGCCCCGCTGCCGCTGCCGTCGGAGAACCGGTCCTCGGTGGCGGCGGCCAGCTGGATGGTGGTGATCCGGTAGCGGCGGTGCAGGTTCACCATGGCCCGCGCCAACGAGGGATGGGCGCCGACCATGTCGGCGATCTCGGACAGCTCGACGTCGATGTCCAGATCGCGGTCCATGGTCACTTCGCGTAGCTCGGCGACCAGCCGGGTGTCGTCCTGCGAGGCGAAGAAGGTGGCATCCACCCCGAACACCTCGGTGATCCGCAGCAGCACCGCGACCGTCAGCGGGCGTACATCGTGCTCGATCTGGTTGAGGTAACTTGGCGAGATCTCCAGCATTTGCGCCAGGGCCGCCTGACTGAAACCGCGTTCACTCCGCAATTGGCGAACACGCGAGCCAACGAAGGTTTTCGACACGTCACTGAGGCTACCCGCGCTGCGAAGAGAAGCTTCGCATTGTTGGCAGATGACGCTGGTGGCAGTATCCGGAGCGCTTTGGCATGATCGCGCTGGGGCAGGACGACAGGGGAGTACGACCGATGGCGAGTGACGCACGCGTGCACAACGCGGGACTGTCCAAAGAGATGATGCCGGTTCCCGACCCCCATCCCGACGTCTTCGATCTCCAGTGGCCGGTGCGGGTGGCCGATATCGACCGCGAGGGCCGGCTGCGACTCGATGCCGCCACCCGGCATATCCAGGACATCGGCCAGGATCATCTCCGCGAGCTGGGCTTCGAGGACACCCACCCGCTGTGGATCGTCCGACGCACCATGGTGGACCTGATCAAACCGATCGAATTCCAGGACATGCTGCGGTTGCGCCGCTGGTGCTCCGGCACGTCGAACCGCTGGTGCGAAATGCGGGTGCGCATCGACGGGCGCAAGGGCGGCCTGATCGAATCCGAGGCGTTCTGGATCAACATCAACCGGGACACCCAGATGCCGTCGCGCATCTCCGACGACTTCCTCGAGGGTCTGCGGCGGACCACCGACGTCGGCCGGCTGCGGTGGAAGGCGTATCTGACGGCCAGCGGCCGCGAGGATGCATGGCAGATCCGCGAATACCCGGTTCGCTTCACCGACATCGACCTGTTCGACCACATGAACAACTCCGTTTACTGGAGCGTGGTCGAGGACTACCTCTCCAGCACCCCCGAACTCCTCAAACAACCGCTGCGGGTCACCATCGAGCACGACGCCCCGGTTGCTCTCGGCGACAAGCTGGAGATCATTTCGCACGTGCACCCGGCCGGTTCGACGGAACACTTCGGGCCTGAGCTGGCCGATCGCACTGTTACAACGCTCACATATGCGGTCGGTGACGAGACCAAGGCCATCGCCTCGATCTTCGCCCTCTAGCAAGCCTGTCACTTTCGCAACATCGGTACTGACCTGCAGGTTTGTAGTTACTGACGAGTAGCTACTGAAACGGTCAAGCTGGTAGCTGCCTTCGCAGGCTTTGCAAGTTAACGTCCGCCCGTTGCGAAAATTGGCAATTGGAACGGGTGGACCTGCGCATATGGGCTGTGCCACTCTCGACTTAGCACATCAGTGAAGCCGTTTAGGCATTAGCAAGCCGGGTACACCGGCAATGCCGCAGCGACGAACAGAACAGAGGAGCAGCCCAATGTCCACCGTTGGCACGCCGAAGAGTCCGGAACAGATCCAGCACGACTGGGATACCAATCCCCGCTGGAAGGACATCACTCGCACCTACACCCCCGAAGATGTCGTGGCCCTGCAGGGCAGCGTCGTCGAGGAGGCCACCCTGGCGCGCCGCGGTGCCGAGGTGCTGTGGGACCAGCTGCACGACCTCGAATGGGTCAACGCGCTTGGCGCCCTGACCGGCAACATGGCCGTTCAGCAGGTCCGCGCCGGCCTGAAGGCCATCTACCTGTCCGGTTGGCAGGTCGCCGGTGACGCGAACCTGTCCGGCCACACCTACCCCGACCAGAGCCTGTACCCGGCCAACTCGGTGCCGCAGGTCGTCCGTCGCATCAACAACGCGCTGCAGCGGGCCGACCAGATCGCCAAGGTCGAGGGCGACACCTCGGTCGAGAACTGGCTCGCGCCGATCGTCGCCGACGGCGAGGCAGGCTTCGGCGGTGCGCTGAACGTCTTCGAGCTGCAGAAGGCAATGATCGCCGCAGGCGTCGCGGGCTCGCACTGGGAAGACCAGCTGGCCTCGGAGAAGAAGTGCGGCCACCTCGGTGGCAAGGTGCTCATCCCGACCCAGCAGCACATCCGCACCCTGACCTCGGCCCGCCTGGCGGCCGACGTCGCCGACGTCCCGACCGTCGTGATCGCCCGCACCGATGCCGAGGCGGCCACGCTGATCACCTCCGATGTCGACGAGCGCGATCAGCCGTTCATCACCGGTGAGCGGACCAGGGAAGGCTTCTATCGGGTCAAGAACGGCATCGAGCCGTGCATCGCCCGCGCCAAGGCTTACGCTCCGTTCTCCGACCTGATCTGGATGGAGACCGGCAAGCCGGACCTCGAGATCGCCAAGCAGTTCGCCGAGGGTGTCAAGGCCGAGTTCCCGGACCAGATGCTGTCCTACAACTGCTCGCCGTCGTTCAACTGGAAGCAGCACCTCGACGAC